>NZ_JBFDVL010000006.1:0-235426 GCF_041008415.1 Staphylococcus cohnii species complex 1663 | reverse complement strand
CGAAGTGCAGTTCACGAAGTGGATTAGCCATTTTGTATTTAACATTTTCAATTTTACCATCATATATTTGACTAGAGTAAATTGTATAAACATTCAAAACTAACATCCATTTTTTTCATTCAAATTACTATGATGATTTTTCACTTTTAATGACTGTAAATACTCTCTGGACAATCTTAAATGTTTATTTATTCATCTCTAACCAATTAATTAATTCATTTAAATTGTTAACTGTTATTGTAGGATTTTGTCCATTATAATCAAAATGTCCATTTTGTCTATTCACCCAAGCTGTATCAAAACCGAAATTGGTTGCTCCTGTTACGTCCCAAGAATTAGAAGAAACAAATAATATCTCTTCTCTTTTCAGATGATGATATTTCAAAATCAATGCATAACTTGCAGGGCTGGGTTTATATTGTTTAATTTCATTAACGCTCATAACTGTATTAATATTTTCCCCTAACTCAGAATTATCAATCAATGGTCTAAGCATGTTATCATTTCCATTGGATAGTATACCAACATCGATATCCATATTATTAAGTTGCGCGAGTATTTTAGGTACTTCGTAAAAATACTCTAAATTTAAAAAAGCATCAAACAACCTGTTTATATCTTCACGATCATATTGTATTTTGTGTTCATCCATTGTATAACGTAAAGCTTCTTTCGTTAACTCATCAAAGGAAATATATCTTTGCATAATTTGTTTTAAAAACATGTGATTTAATTGCGTTTTTCTCCACAGCTTTGAAATTGATGTTGCTTGTTCATCATCAAATTGCGTCATACCTTTTTTTAAAGAGGACATGTCAAAAAGTGTTCCATAAACATCAAAAATAATTGCTTTATACATTTTAAACCTCCTATTCAAAACACACATTTACTTATTCTTTATCACATTTCAACAAAGTCAAACAGTTTATTATCATTTTTATTTTTATGTAAATTGATAAGGACAATTGAAAAGATATTCACTCTATCGTTTATTAATTTTTTGTAAATTTCTTTAAATATAGCTTTATTATACTACAAATCGGTTATAGAACAGTAAGAAGGGAGGCTGGTTGTTATGAGAAGGATGTTTCTATTAGATTTACTAAACCTCTTTTTTATCGCCGTAGGTTACATGTTGATGATTACTTTGATTTTACTTTCTTTTGACTTCTTACAAATAAAAACAACCGGTTCAGTATTTTTAGAATCATTAAGTTCAGTTACTATTTTCCAATTTTTCAGCAATCCTATTTTTAACGGATTATTCACTTTATTTTTAATTGTATCTTCCCTAATATTTCTGTACAAAGCATTTGAACTTTATCAAAAAAATAAGTAATTATCATTGCTCTTCAATTAATTCAAAGCTTAATTTTATATCACTACAAATAAGCACCTATTTTTTATTTATAACGCATATCATTTATTTATTTTAAATTTTTTGAATTTTATATTGTAACAATACATTTTAAGATATATAATATTCTAAGAGAATGTTTCGTGCTATATCTCTAGGCTTTTATTGCCATCTATCATCATAGTTATATTCCATTCCCAGAATTAAACTTTATGCACCCATTAACACTAATGGTATCGCACTGCATTCTCAACAAATGTGCTAAAGTTGCTCATTTGAAAAGAGATCTAAAATCACTTTCAGGCAGTGATTTTAGATCTTCTTATAATACTATTACTTTAATTTCCCATTAGGATAAACCATAACTTTTAATGATCCGCTTTTATTGGTTCTTGCTCTTTCCATTGCCTCTTGTGCATCTTCCAAATCATATGAATCGGTAAACATTGTATTTAAATTAGCTGCAGTTGAAGATAACATCTCAAGGCCCATTGGATAAGTATTGGCATATCTAAAGATACCTACGACATTAATTTCATGGTTAGCGATAAAAGGTATATTTAACTCAATATTTTCTTGTTGTGGCAAGCCAACTATTGCTAAAATTCCGCCATTGTTCAAGACCGCTAGTGCATTTTGTAAGGCTGTTGGATTACCTGCAGTTTCAAAAGCATAATCTACACCGTTATGATTTGTTATTTCATTGATACGGGTAATAACATCTTCTTCTTTAATATTTATAACATGTGTTGCACCAAGTTCTAATGCCTCATCCAATCTTATTTGTTCAAGATCTGACACTATAATTCTTGTAGCACCAAAAGCTTTTGCTGCTACAACAGCCATCAAACCAACTGGGCCCATACCCATTATTACTACTGTGGAACCTGGCTGAACGTTTGCACGTTTACATGCTTGTACGCCAACTGAAAATGGTTCATTTAATGTTGCTTCTTCATATGATAGTGCATCAGGAATATGGAATAAAAATCCCTCAGGATGACTTATATATTGACTAAATGCACCATCAATAGGAGGCGTAGCTAAAAACTTAACATCAGGACATAAGTTATATTTACCAGCTTTACAGTATTCGCACTCTCCACAGGGAACTCCAGGTTCAATGGCAACTCTATCCCCGGGTGTAAAATGTGTTACTTTTGAGCCGATATCAGCAACGATTCCTGAACATTCATGTCCTAAAATCAATGGTTTTTCAACAACAAATTCCCCTACACGACCGTGTTCATAATAATGAACATCCGATCCACAAACACCTACCGCCATCACTTTTACTAAAACATCTGTAGGTCCTAATTTAGGAACGTCTACTTCTTTAAGTTCCATCTCAAATGGTTTATTTAATAATGAAATGTTCATAGTTTCTGGAATATTATTATTCATTTTAAATTCCTCCTAATAGTTAATTAATATTTAATAAGTTTTCTGTTATCGTTTTGGTCTGAGCGTATATATTCTTATAAATTTCAAAATACTGTTTATATTTTTTATGATTTTCTATATTTGGTTTATATGTCTCTCCTAGCGCTATAAATGTTTCAGCACATGCTTGCATTGTATTAAACCAACCTAATCCATATGCAGCTAACATGGCTGCTCCTACACCTGGACCTTCTTCATATTTCAATGCAGTGACCTGAGTATTGAAAATATCTGCTTGCATTTGTAACCAAAAACTACTTCTAGCGCCACCACCAATCGAAATAATTTCATCAATATGCCTACCGTTTTCTCTCATATATACAATGGATTCATATAGTGAATAAGTAATGCCTTCCACTGTAGCTCGTGCAAAATCCGCTTCTTCTGTATTACTATTTATCCCAATGAAACTTCCTCTAATATATGCATCACCATGTGGTGTTCGCTCACCTTGAATGTATGGTGAAAACAACAAACCATTTGCTCCAATAGTAGATTTCTCAGCAAAATTCAAGATTTCATCAAATGAATATGCTTTAAAAAGCTTTTCTTTGAGCCAATTTAAACTATGACCTGCACTTAATGTGACACCCATTGCATACGACATATTAGGCATGGCATGTTTAAAGAAGTGAATGTTATGTCCATAATCTACTTGATTATTTGTAGTACACGATAAAATCACACCTGAAGTTCCTATACTACATAACGTTTGACCTTCATTAATAACACCTGAACCTAAAGCGCCACATGCATTATCTGCACCACCAGCAAAAACAGCAATATCTTCTTTAATGTTTAGTTCTTTTTTAACTATTTCTGTAACATTACCTACATAACTATGCGACTGTACTAACGGTGGGTATATATCACCAAGTTCCAACTTGTCCCCAATTTCTTTTTCCCAGTCATTTGTTTTTGGATTGAAAAGAAGCGTACCTGCTGCATCACTATATTCCATAGCAATATGACCTGTTAGTCGATAGCGTACATAATCTTTAGGTAACAAAAACACTTCTAATTGTTGCCAATAATTTGGTTCGTTCTGTTTCATCCATAAAAGTTTAGGTAATGTAAAACCTTCAAGTATAGGATTATTTAAAAGTGTCTTCCCAAATTTGTTTTCTAATTCCTCGCATTGTTTAGTAGTTCTAGTGTCATTCCATAGTATTGCATTTCTAATAGGTTGGTATGTTTTATCCAGTGGTACTAAACCATGCATTTGTCCAGAAAACGAAAGGGCGTTAATACGTTTATTTGTCATTGTTTCTGTATTTATTAACTTTTTTATACCTTCTTTTACTGCCTCCACCCATGATTCAGGATCTTGTTCACTGTAGCCAATATATGGCTGACTCAATTTCAAAGGAATACTTGATTGTTCAATAACATGACCGCTTTTATTCACAGCAATAATTTTCACTGAACTCGTACCTATGTCTATACCAAGTACAACCTGTTCCAATTTACATCTTCCTTTCTTAATAATTTTCAATTTGTGCATTTAATGCTTCAACTTTATCGTCCCCAATGCCTGGTTGATGAACTTTAATATAATAAGTGATTGCTGCACCTACGAAATAACAAATAGCAAAAGCCCATACGACGCCAACTTCGTTGAATAACGGTAATATAAGCGTGGCAATTAATGGTGCAATAAAATTACTCAATCCAGCAGCAAGATTATGTGAAGAAAGTGTAGCACCAATATGATCAGGCTCTAAAGCTGTAAAAATTGCAAAAATAGGTACAAATGCTGATTGTGTAATACCGAATAATACTGCACATAAAATTGCAATTGCAAACACATCACCACTAAGTATTGGTAAATAATAAAATAATAATGTCGTGATGCCACAACCGATACAACCAAATAACATCACTTGACGTTTCCAACCAATTTTATCAGCAATAATACCCCAAACTACATCACCAACGATACACGTCACATGCATTGTTCCCCATGTCCATAACCATTGTTGCATTGAAAATCCAATAGTTTCCGTGAATAATACTGGAAAGATAATAACTAGCCCAAACAAAGATAATTGATTAATGATGCGTACGATAAAGACTTTAATAATTTCTGGATTCTTATAAACTACGCCGATATCTTTTAATACTTTAGTATATCTTTGTTTAACCGAAAGCGTTATATTCGGCTTTACATCCCGTTTTCCTACAACGATAAATGCAATTAAACCTCCTATAAAAATCCATATTAATGACATCCATAGTGTTCCATTAAAACCTATAAATGGAATAGTGAAACTAGGTAAATAAGTACCAATTACCCCCATTCCAACTGAGAACATTGCCCAAAACCAACCAATTGCTGTGGCTAATCTTGCTTTATCAGTGATATAGGTTACCCATACTAAGAAACCATACAAAAACAAAGGATAACCTAATCCTCTAATACCATATAACACTAACATCATAGGCAAATTTTCCATTCCTATTCCAAACACTAAAAAAAGCACGTGGAAAATTAACCATATTATTGTTCCTAAAGCCATTATTTTCCTAGGACCGTAAACATCAGATAAAACAGCCGCTAACCAAGAACCCACAACTACCATCACGCCATATACAGTAAACACTAAGGAAGCTTGACCACTAGAAAAACCGATATCAACAATATTTTTTGATAAAAATGCCTGTTCGATCCCATCTCCTGTCATAAAAATAAATATAGCTATAAGTGCAATAAAAATAATTTTCGGGATTCCCATCCATGTTTTTGGACTATCTTTAGAAATTGTAATGTTATTCAAAATATTTCCCCCTTATTTAAAAATATAACTAAAATAAACTTAAACGTTTAAGTTTTAGCGATTAAGTTAACGGGATTAAAATCAAATGATTTCAAAAACCCGTCTTGTTTAAACAATTCATAATACAATATCTACTCCAATGTATATAATCATAACAACAATCAACAAGTATCAGACTTGGAATACATTTTAGTTTTTATCATAATGACTTATCTTTTATAAATGAACAAGATTCACGTATGATTAGTTTTGTATTTAGTTCAATCGAAGAGACATTTTCCCCTTGAATTAGATGATTGATCATTTCGCCTGCGACACGACCTATCTCTTTTGTAGGTTGTGAAATGACAGATAATTTTGGAGTATAAATTTCATTCCAGTAACTATCATCAAAACCAATGATAATCATATCTTGAGAAATTTTTTTGCCACTTTCTTTTATTGCTTGTAAAGCACCTAATAGCAATAAATGATTAGTTGCCACAACAGCTTGAACCTGTTTGTTAATTAATGATTTAGTCGCATGATACCCACTGTCAATTTGTGCATCCGTACCCAATTGCTGATTGCTATAATAAATGAGTTGCTCATCTAACTTAATATTATTTTTTTTCAACGCTTGTTCATATCCAGATTTCCGTTCTGACGTAGTGCTTATATCAGGATTCGCTAACAGTAACCCTATATTTTTACAGGTACTATCAATAATTCTCTGAGTTGCATCAAACGCTGCTTTCTTGTTATCCACGCTTATAGAAGGTAAATATGTACCATCTACTTTCCTATCTATAGTCAAGATAGGTGTTTGGCTCCACTCTTTCTTAAATTTTAATTTAGACTTCACTGGAACTAATATAATAGCGCTTACATTTTGCGCGATAAATGTTTCTATTAACGCTTGTTGTCTTAACTCGTTTTCCTCAGACGACACAACAGCTACATGCAATTGATGTTTTTGACATTCGTTGTTTAATTCTGTCAGTATCTCAGTAAAAAAAGGATTTTGATCAGGTACAATAAAAACAATTAAATTAGACTGCCCTGTTTTTAAACTTCTTGCAAATTGATTCGGTTCATAATGCAATTTATCAATTGCATCTAATACTTTCTGCCTCGTCTTTTTACCTAATTCAGTACTTTTGTTATTCAATACATTGGAAACGGTCGCAATTGATACCCCAGCAACTTTTGCTACATCATGAAGTGTAGGTTTATTTTTTTCCATGCCACTCACCTTAAACGTTTAAGTTATTTGCTTCGACTTATTCATGTCAGCTAGATTCATTATATATATTCACCATAATAAATGCAAGCGCTATCATTAATATTGAGATTTTTTCATTTTCGAGTAAATTAAATAGAAACCTATCATTTTATTACTTCAAAAGGCATTTTATTTTCCAAAATAGTGATTTTTCTATCTATACTCATATCCAAAATACGAATTATTAATTCTTAATATCATTTTAACAAACTTTATTTGTAACCTAACTATTTTGTCTGTGTCAGTTGTACAATAACGTTAATCATTTAATTGTGAGTGTAACAAAATAAAGTAAAGGTGATCTTTGTGATAAGCTCTCTATCAATAAAAAATCATTATATGACTGAGTTGGCAAGATGCATAAATGAAATTATTATTTTAATTCCTATAAATAAATCATGTAAAATAAATTTAAATGGATCGATGATAACTATTGATCACGCTTGTATAATCAATAATGCAGACCTTTATCAATATATCGATATTGATAATTTAATAGAACTTAAGATTCCATTACCTTTATTTATAGAAAAAGATAAATCCATCGCTAATGCTTTGTTTGATATCAAACAAATTAAATATATAGAGCAATTTCGAAACTTAGTTTTGCAAAAATTACAGAATCATATTCAAAATAGAAAATGTATGCATCTTTATATATCTAATATTATTGAGTTTTTACTTAAAGAAGCAAAAGTTGATTTAGACGATCAATATCTACCTATTTTGTATACTAAACACCCTCTGGTTCAACGTTTGACTCAATACATACATAAACACATCAATGAACCTTTAACTACAAAACAAGTATCTAATGCTTTTTATATATCACAATCATATATATCTATTTTATTTTCCAAAATATTAAATATGAACTTCAAACAATATACAAGTTCTCTTAAAATTGCATTATCTTTATTTGATTTATTAGAGAAAGAACAAAGCATTTACGATGTCGCATTAAAATATAGTTTCACTAATGTTAGTACATATTCTAAAAATTTCAAATTCTATATAAAGATGCCGCCAAAATTCTATATTCATCAATTCAGAAAAAATGATTTAAATTCACTATACCAAGTTTCGTTAAGCACTCCCAACTTAAGCAAGCCTATCAACAAATTATATAATTTTTCTCATAATCAACATATTTCGTCTAATCAAATCGTCTTGAATAAACTGAAGTATACTCAGAAATTTAATATGACACGTACTTTTATCACGTTTAATGATTTACATAAGTTAATCTCATTTAATCAATCTACTTTTTCAATTAATATGCTATCGCTAATTTCAAAACCAAATTTAATTTTACTTCACACTAATTTCGATGATTTAAACAAATTAGACCATCACAATGTATTTGCAGCAATCAAACAATTGCTTATCAAAGGTTTTGAAATAACTTTGAAAGTTGATAATCCATCCTTTTCACAATCAATTGATTACCAAATTATAAAACTATTGACTTCATTAACGCTGCTTAATGAACATATTTCAAATGTTAGTTTACTTATTGAAACAAACCATAAAACATTTAAAAATGACCAAAGATTAATTGATAACTTTAAACAACAGTTCCCCACTATAAAATGTGCGGTTAATGTTGGACATATCTTGGAAAACAGTGGAAACTTTTCAAGATTTCAAAAAAATATTAGTTCATTAAATGCTGATTTTTATTTCATTGATACAGATTGGTATTTACTAAAAAACATTATATCAAGAAACTGGTTCAACGCTGATAATGCTTTTGATACCCATCAGACCATTATGTTATTTTTAAACCAATTACATCCAACTATTGCCAAAAAAGTGGTTTTTAATAATCTCACACATTCCAATTTAAAACATTATTATAAAGATATGTCCATTTCGCCACATATCTTACTGATGCATTTGCTAATTGATTTTCAAACATTAATTGGTGGCTTTGCATTTCCATATTTTTCTGAAGATGATGAACAATTTATGCTGATTAATCATAATTGTAGTACCATGCCAATCGTTCACGTTTTCAGTTTATTAAAACCTTTTTTAAATTTGCATATTGCTAAATTCCCTTATGGTTTAATTGGTAAATCTAAACATCATTTTCACATGCTATTATTTAATAGTTTAAACTATTCAACACCAACATCTGACCTAATTGCAAATATTGTTCATAATTACATCACTGATTTTCCAGTTTACACACGAGTGCTTAACGAAAATCATGGTATCATTTCACATTTGATCCCAAATAACCTGGACTTAAGCGCTATTGATTCCAAAATTCTCGAACAAATCAACAAGGCTAATACTCCACTTTCTAAGTTAACGATGCATAGTTATCATAATTTACTAACTATTACAGTTACAAAATCAGAAATAAAATATATCATGTTTCCGATTAATTCTTGATTTATCAAAAATACATTAAAAACATGACAAACGAGATAGATATCAATAATATCTATCTCGTTTAATTATTTACATCTTGTATTTTTCAAATGATATTAAAAAATGATTGTAAATATTCAATTGTATCGTTGTTAATTTCATATTGCTTTTTTACTTTTCCTTTTTCTAAATGAAGCACTTCATCTGCACAAGCGAGTAACATTTCATAATCATGAGTTATAACTAATACTGTGTGTCCTTCATTTGCCAATTGGTTAATAATTGTACTCATTTCCCGCATATGGTGACCATCTAAACCGCTAGAAGGTTCATCAAAAATCAATATATCCCTTTTCGTTTCTACTGCACTAGCAATAGCTAAACGCTGCTTCTCACCTCCAGATAGTGACAAAGGATGTCTGTCTAGATGTTCAGAAATACTATAGTTTTGCAAACACCGCTTAATTGTCTCATCATTTAAAGTTGGATTACTTAACCTCAGTTCTTCTTCCACACTTTCAGCAAATAATTGATTGTTAACATCTTGAAATACCAAATAAGCTTCTGCAAGACTTTGTTGTGGTGTTACCCACTTTTCTCCAGTATTAATAGTCCCTTTAAATTTTTTCTCGACTCCAGTTAAACAGCGCGCAAATGTTGATTTACCTGAACCATTATGGCCAATAATCGCTGTCACTTTTCCCTTACTGATACTGATATCATCTATATCTAAAGCTAATTTTTGCCTTCTTTTATATCTAAAATAGTAATTTTGTAAACTTAAGTAACCCATTTTATTATTCACTTTAGTTTTTACTTGCAATTGTTCTAAATGAATAGCTCTTAATCCTAGCTTTGCTAATTGTTTATTTGATAACTTATTAAATTGTTCATTTTCATAAATTGCACTTATTTTTCCGTCATCCATTATCATAAAACGGTCAGCTATTTTAGTTAAATAGTGTAATCGATGTTCAGCAATAATAATTGTTTTACCTTCATCTTTCCAAGTTTCGATCATTTGTTGTAACTTTAACATTGTATTAAAATCTAAATTTGACGATGGCTCGTCCAAAATAATCAATTCGTGACCATATACTTGAATAGCACTGCAAGCTAGCAATTGCTTTTCACCGCCAGACAAATTAAATATATCCCTATCTAAAAGGTGTTTAAAATTAAACTGTTCAGCGGTTTCTTTGATTCGTGTCATAATCCGACTAGCTGATACACCATAATTTTCAAGTTCAAATGCCAGTTCACTTGTCGTATTCAAACAAAAAAATTGTGATCTTGGATTTTGGAAAACTGAACCACTTTGCTGTGTTAACTCATAAACATCTTGTTGCTGTGCATCTTTATGATTTATTAAAATTTGACCTTCTATCTGTCCTTTATAAAAATTAGGAATAATACCATTTAGCAATCTTGTTAAAGTTGTTTTTCCACAACCTGAAGTTCCTGTTAAACAAATAACCTCACCATCATCAATAGTAAGGTTAATATTATTTAATATTTTACTTTTGCTTTCATCGTATTTAAAAGATACGTCTTTAAATTGAATCATATCCTACCCTCACATTACATAATAAATGATACAAAGGAACAGTATTAACACTAACAACAACCAATCTAACCAACGTATTTTAAGCGAAATGATTGATGTACGTCTATGCGTTAAATTCAACCCACGTGTAATTGAAGCAATAGTTAATTCGTTACCAATTTTCACAACACTGTTTAGTAATGGAACAACTCGATATTCAACATATTGTATTGGATGTATAAAAGCAATTTTCAAAGATATACCTCTCATCTTCATAGCATCCTTTATAGCAGCCGATTCTTCTCTAATTGTCGGTAAAAACCTAAACATAACGGCAATTGGAATCGTGATTTTTCTAGACAATTTCATTCGTTCTAAACCTGTTATTAGCACTTCAATTTGTGTGGTTTTAAATATATAATAGCCCATTGCGAGGGATGGTAAAAAACGTGTTATGATGCCTGCCGGTACAAAAATTAACAATGTAGCAACTTGGTTACCATCAATCGTTACAAACGCTTCTCCATACCACGCCATCACAGTTAATATCAAGATGACTAGCCCTATAGTATATTTTTTAATACATAATAATAATAATGCTGGCACAAGTATGATTACTGCCCTTAAATACACTTCAACACCTGTAACGCCGCCTGTTAATGCAACGAGTGATATCATCAAGATAAGCGCAATTTTAATTCTAGGATCTAAATTTAGTAAGTGGCTTTGTGGGATCGTTTGACTATACATGTTAAATCATACCTGTACGTTTGAAATGTTTTTTTAAAATTAATTTTGCTATATAAACGCCGATCCATGCACCAATGATTGTAGTAATAATAATAACTGGTATCATTTCTACAGAAAATAAAGTGGCGACCGTTTGCTCATATTCAATACCGTATTTATCTTGAATAAAGGATAAATATGAATTTCTCATAAAGTAAAATGGTATAAATGTACCAATGGGCCAAAAGGAAAAGAGAATGTACCCTAAACAATTGTGTTTCCAACTTTTATAACGTTTCATAGCCATTAAGCCATCAGCTAGTAATATCACAGGAATACTAAATACCAACGCAATCCATGGATGTCCCATAATAGCTAAAATAAGACTTACAATCGTTCCGCATATTGTCAATGCACCAAATTTTTGAACTTTTGATATTAGTAATATAATAGGTATGCCACCTACTAAACCAACCATTGCAGGAAGCAATAACATGAATATAGGTATAATACCTAAAATGCCAGGAGGTGCTATAAAAATAAAATATATAGCCGTAAAGAGTCCTATATTTATTAAATCTTTAACTTCTATCTTACTATTGTTCATCTAAAACTCCCTCTTTACATATAACGATAAATATTATTAATGCAAGTAAACATAACTATGCTATAACATTAGTGTAGACTCAAGATACTATAATTGAAAACAATTATCAATTACATCGAATTGTATCGCTCATATCATTTATATTATAAATGAAAAACTTCTCAAAACCTAACTATCCATTTCATCGTTTTATATATTTCATCTTCCCTATGTTTTGCTCAATTATCAATACATCATTTCTATAAAATTTTAATAAATGCATATTTTGTCTTCATACAACGCATTACGCAAGATTATATGTGTCATATTACAAATTTTAAGTGTTATTCAACTTTAAATTTTCAGAATATATTTACAATTCCGAATTTTCTTAGTATATTCATACGTATCACCATTTCATTATATTTAAGAATATTAATGAAATTATATAAAACATATTTAATAACACCTCACTCTTTAAAAAACGGGATATGAAGTTAAAGGTGCGAATTGAATTTGTATAACTTTTAAACCAATTTATATTGAGTAATACATGGGAGGAATGATATTTATGGACAGAATGGAAAAAGCCACTCAATTAATCAATGAAGATAGTCAGTATTTTGCTAAACCAGGACGAATAAAATATTATCCATTAGCTATTTCTCATGGTTATGGTGCAACGCTTGTTGATATGGACGGCAATACATATATCGATTTACTTGCTAGTGCTAGCTCACAAAATGTAGGGCATGCACCCCAACCAGTGTCAGATGCTATTAAATCACAAGTAGATAAATTCATACACTATACGCCTGCTTATATGTATCATGAGCCTTTAGTTAAACTTGCTAAGAAACTCTGTGAAATCGCACCAGGAAACTACGAAAAACGTGTTCTTTTCGGACTTTCTGGTTCAGATGCAAATGACGGTATCGTAAAACTTGCAAGAGCATATACAGGAAGACCTTATATCATCAGTTTCGTGAATGCTTACCACGGATCTACTTATGGGTCATTATCGATGTCCGCAATAAGTCTAAACATGAGAAAAAAATATGGTCCAATGTTGCCAGGCTTTTATCATATTCCATTCCCTGATAGCTACAGAGGCATGTTTGGTAGTCCAAACGCTAACACCGTTGATGAATACCTCGCGCCACTTAAAGAAATGTTTGAAAAGTATGTACCTGCTGATGAAGTAGCTTGTATCGTTATTGAAACAATACAAGGTGACGGGGGATTATTAGAGCCAATAGATGGCTACTTTGAAGCTTTACAAGATTTATGCAAGACACATGGCATTTTATTAGCAGTGGATGATATCCAACAAGGTCTTGGTCGAACTGGCGAATGGAGTTCAGTTTCACATTATCATATTGAACCGGATTTGATTACCTTTGGAAAATCATTAGCAGGTGGACTACCTATGTCTGCAATTATAGGACGTGCTGAAATCATGGACACATTAGAAGCGCCAGCACATTTGTTTACAACAGGAGCTAACCCAGTAAGCTGTGAAGCGGCCTTGGCTACAATTGGTATGATTGAGGATGAGCATTTACTTCAAGCGAGTACAGAAAAAGGTGAATATGTACGCAAACGCATGGATACGTGGATCGAACGATTCGAAGCAGTTGGGGACGTCAGAGGCAAAGGATTGTCGATAGGTATTGATATCGTTGCTGATAAAGATAGTAAAACACGTGATGCGGAAGCGGCATTAAAAGTTTGTAATCGCTGTTTTGATAATGGCGTTGTGATTATTGCAGTAGCTGGAAATGTACTCCGTTTCCAACCTCCATTAGTCATAACGTATAACCAACTTGATACGGCATTAAATGTCTTAGAATCTGCAATTGAAGATTTAGCATCTGGAAAATTAGATAATTACGACATTGCTGGTCAAGGTTGGTAAAATTGGGGGAATCAATGATGCAACAACAAATTAAACTCACAAATATTATAAAACTTAGCGGTGCTTACATCGCTTATCTCATAGGATCTGGTTTTGCAACAGGACAAGAAGTGATGCAATTTTTTGCTTCCTTTGGCATATATGGTATATTCGGAGCTTTAGTTAGCGCATTATTGTTCTGTTTACTTGGTTCAACTTTAATGATGAAGGGATTTGATCTTCAATTAAAACAACCTGGCAGAATATTTAAGTATTATTGTGGCAATATCCTGGGAACAATGATTGAATACTTTACAATTATTTTTATTTTTAGCATTGTTGTCATCATGATTGCTGGTACAGGAGCTGTAGTTGCAGAGCAATTCCATCTTCCCAATCTAGTTGGTGTACTAGGTATGGGCATTATTGCAATGATTACAGTGATTTTAGGTTTAAAAAAATTGGTTGATATTATTGGTACTGTAGGTCCGATTATCGTCATCTTGACAATAGGTATTTGTCTAATTGTCTTTTTCTCAAATATCGGTAATTTATCTAATATGCTCTATTTACCAGAAAGCGCTAAAAATTTACAACCAACAACACATTGGTGGCAAGCTGGCGGTTTATTTTTCTGTTATAACATCTTAGCAGGAAGTATTTTCTTTTCACAGCTTGGTCAACAATCTAATAGTAGAAAAGAAGCAGGCATTACAGGTATTGTTGGTGGCTCTGTGTTGATGTTAACTGTGGTTGTAATGATTATTGCACTATTAGTGCATTCTGATCATGTATTTGAATTAGAGGTTCCTGTACTTTATTTAGGTAATACGATTGCGCCATTGATAGCATTTATATTTTCAGTATGTATTTTATTAGGCATTTATTCTACAACTGCACCAATGTATTGGTTAGTTAAAAATGAATTTATGAAAATTTTTCCAGCAAAACTTAGCGTGCCTGTTACAGTTGTGTTAGGTGTTATTTTTATTATTTGTGGTACTTTACCTTTTGGAGAATTAGTTTCCATTATATACCCATTTGTAGGTTACATAGGTGCAATTGTTGTAGTTATTATCTTTGCGCGTACGTTATATAATAATTTCTCAAATAAGCACAGTACATGAATGATAGAAATTAAAACTCAATAAAAAAGTCCAAGACATCATTTGATGCCTTGGACTTTTTTTATACATTTTTTAAAAAAATCTACCTGTTACCCACATCATGACCGATTTCTACTGTTTTATCATTTTTATTATATAGTGCAGCTTGTACACTACCAAAGTTAGGGTCATTACGTTTTTCTTCAATTTCAAATCCTAAGCTTTTGAAAATGTCTATATCTTGCTTATCTGTGGCATTTTCGTAAAAGATTTTTCCTCCATCGTTATAAAAACGTGGTTTATCAATAGATTCTTGTAGTGTGCCATCGCTACGTAAGTAATCAATAATAACCTCATTGAGCGTAGTCGGAATTTTGTTACCACCTGGCGTTCCTATACCCATGTAATAATCAGGTCCAACTACGATGCTCGGTGAAGTAAATGAGCGTGGTTGCTTATGTTTAGCACCATAATTTGGACTAGATGGATTAGAAGAGAAGTTACTTAATGAATTATTCATATAGAATCCTTCTTTTACATATTCCCCTGAACCAAAGAAGCTTGCTAACGTATTCGTTGTACTTGTCAACTGTCCATCTTTATCAACAACCACAAAGTGTGTTGTGCTCGTATTATCGATGTTATTTGTATTGAAATTACTTTCAAAATTAATTTCATTTAATCTACCTAATAGGTAATCTTGAGAAAGATATTCATCATAGTCTTCATCTTGTCCATTTACAATATCCCTATTTCGGTACATCAAGTCTCTAGATTTTAAAATACCAGTGATATAATCCAAACGATCACCTTGAGCTGCTTGATTATTAGTAGCTTCATCAATTTCTAAACCTTGTAGCATCAGTGATCCTCCTAAAGGATTAGATGCAGCATAAACTTTATTATTTAAATAGTCTGTACTTACTGGCTCTTTTTTCTCTGTTTTATAACTTTGGAAATCTTTTTCGGTTAGTTTGTCATCCGTTTGCTTAGTGATACTTTTACCAACTTTATCATAGAAATAATTAGGACCGTTATCTCTAATACCTTTTAATGTTTTAGCTAAAGCTGGTTGCTTAATGACATCACCTTCTCTTTTGGTTTGCTCTCCTTCAAAGAAAGGTGAATCTCTATCTACATCTGAACCATATAGTTTCAAACTTCTTTCTAATTCTGAATCGACTTCAAAGCCTTCTTCAGCTAAAGGAATAACATAGTTCATGATTTTCTTTCTATCCATTTTTCCTGCCTCTTTATGAGCGTCTTCAAGACCTCGAACGAAACCTGGAACACCAATTTTATCTTTTTGCTTGTAATTAAAAGAAGAAATATCTTTATACTGCCATTGTTTTGGTGCAACATTTTCTTGACCATCGTAAGCCAGCATCGCACCTCCACCGCCTAGGCCAGAAGAGTGTGGTTCAGTGACAGCAAGGGCATATGACACTCCGATTGACGCGTCAACTGCGTTACCACCATCTTTCAATATTTTTTCTCCAACACGTGTAGCAATCGGATTATTTGAAGCTACACCGTAATTTTTATCCGATATGTCTTGTTGATGATCCGCAATTTTATTTTCATATAAATCATCTTTATCATAATTATCCTTTTTTGTAATCATATAAAATGCAAAGGATATGATAATAGTAAGGAGTAATATTACGATGAGCGTTTTTTTATTATAAATACTCATAGCTAAGCTCCTTTAGATAAATATTGATGGTGTGAAGATTTAAGTTCATTTTGTTCATAACGGTCTAAACCTTCGTTCGCTCTAGCGAATACAATTAGTAAGAATATTATCAACACAACTGCAATTATTGTAATACTTACCCAATGATCTTTAATGTTCATACGTATAACCTCCATTCTCTTTTTTAAGATTTATATTGTCACCTTTAATATTATTTAATAATTTTGTTTCTTCAATTTTGTTAGGTGTAGATTTAGTCAATTTACCGCCTACTGATTTGATAGGCGTAATCATGAATTTAGAATTTTTCCCGTTCCAATTCTGTTGTACAGCTAAACCTTGTTTATTTTTTGATAAAAAACCTTCTGAAGTTACATTACCTAAACTATAAAAAATGCTGGCATCTTTATAATTTTCAATTTCCTGAACAACTGTGTTATGTCCGACGATGACATCAGCACCTGCATCTACGAGTGAGTGTGCATACTGTTTTTGCCTTGTTGTTACTGACCTTTCATCGGTTATACCCCAGTCCACATTAACGACTACATAATCATTTTTTTCTTTCAATTTTTTTATTAATGGAACATAAATATTAGGTTCCAAGCTAATGGATGTAGTGTTTTTTAAAGGATCTGTGTAATCAGACTCAACGTCTGTAAAGGAAACATTAGCTACTTTTTTACCTTTTACTGTTTGTTGTACTGTTTTACTGTTGATAGGATTAGAACCATTACCAGTTAAAAAATTATATCCATTTTGTGCCTCAACAGCTTTACTAAAATCTCTTGCTGTAATGTTATCAGTAACTTGATTTATAATATTTAAACTTTTAATATTTAAGCTTTTTAAAAACATTACATTTTCTAAATTTTTATTAATATTTGTTTTTCTATCATCTGAAAACTTGGTTAAATTCAAGCTTGCTGTAGAATAATCACTATCTTTCAACATGTTTTCGACAGCACTAAAAGTATCATTAATATTGTTTTTTCTTGTATGATTGTTTAATTCCACATTACCTAGATATGTTAGCTTAATTTCATCTTTTCCTTTATTCATAGCTTTAACAGGTTCAAAATCCTGTTGCTTTAATACAAATACTAACAAAATGATCGCTATAATTAATATCAAGCCGGTATATATGGAATTCCTTCTTTTATGGCGCTTTGTCCACTTCAAAACACGCTCATCGATAGAAAATCGTTTAGATTGCTTCATATATCTGCTCCTTACTAATTAATAAAGCTATAAAAGAATAAGACAATGTATGTAATACATGTTAATAACATACACGTAGATAAAGTTATTACGACACCTTGTTTTTGTATAGTATTTGCGATGATACCTGGTATTACAACACCAATACCGGACATTTCTACCATCTCAAATGGCGTTAATGGATAAATTAAATCAAATATAAATTTTAAAACCATTCCAGTTAATATCATTGCAGCAAATTTCCTACGCCCATAAAGAATAACAAAGCGGCTAATACCATGGTTCACAATAAAATATGTAATGCAACTAATGATTAGTACAGATAGCAGCATGATTGGTTGATCGAAAATCAGCGCTAGATATCCTGGAACAACTAATCCAGCAGGACTAATGCCGAATTTCTCGGCAAATATGAGGCTTAAAACAATCCCCACGAATAATGAAAAATATAACTCTGAACCTATCATATTAATGTATCCCTTCTATATATTGTGCGATTTCTTTTCCTGGTCCATGAATATTACCAACACAGAATATCAAAGCATTATGTGATTCTGCATAAAGCGCACGTTCAACTTCACTTATATTTTTACCTTCAAAATTCAAATATTTTTTATCGGGTAATTCTCTCATCACTTCCGATACCATTTGGGTACTTTTTCCAGTACAAATTAATGTATCGAACGGTACATCTTTTATGAAATTTTCTACAAATTGTCGGGTTCTATCTACCCTATCTGAGCGACAATTTAAGATTATAACAATTCTTTGATATGGGTAATTATATGATTCTACTTTATTTAAAATTGCTTTAGTAGATTGTGGCTCATTTGCTGCAAAGGCATTCACATAAACATTCGTTGTATTGTTTGCATTAAAGTATTTAACTTCAACAGCGCCTACATCTGGTGGTGCGTTTAACATACCTCTTAAGGCAGTGTCTCTGTCGATGCCTAATGCTTCAGCAACTCCCATTGCAATTGCTACATTATCCGGAAAGACAATATATCCAAATTCTCGTAAATATGATTCTGGTACTTCTTCTTTATCGACTACAATTAATTTTGTTTTACGCCGTTTAGCTACTTTAGCAAAAAATTTAGTATAGTCATCCTTCATTACCACGAGATGTCCTTTATATGGAATGGTTGCTGTAAATGCTTGAGCAACTTCGTCTAAAGTTGGCCCTAACACATCCATATGGTCTTCCATCACATTAACAATGACACCAATGTTCGCTTTCACTAAATCTTTTTGGAATGTAATTTGATAGTCTGGATTAACTGCCATACACTCATTGACTAATGCGTTAGCTCTTTGTTTCACAACTTTTCTGACGATATCTCGTTGTTCGCCGATATTTGCACCCTGAGGTTTCCTATATACTGGATATTCTCTTGGTGTAAACCAGTACATCATACGTGCATCTGTACCAGTTGTTTTACCAATCACGCGGTATTTATCTTCCCGCAAAATACTGTAAATCAAGCGTGTAATCGTTGATTTACCTCTAATACCATTTATATTAATACGTATAGGAATCTTTTCTAATCTGTCAGAATGTCTTCGTTTCTCGACAATTCCTAACCATAGAATAACGCCTACACAAATTATGATTAGTAGCAAACTCTGTCCCTCTTTTCATCAGCGTATTTATTAATTACATGCTAAAATCATTAATTTAGCAAAAAAACATTACAAAAATGATCTTAAATTTATAATCTAATCATTATACCTTTCAATAATGACATGCTACCACGTAGTTGTTGATTTTATATAAAGTCTATAAATTAACTGTTAATTGAATGTAAATACACATTTACATTTAATGTAAAATTATATTAAAGATTATATTAAATACTTTCATATCAACGATAATGCTTTTTCTTCAGTTAAAAATTTTAAGCAAAAAATAATATAAAAATTTTTCATCAATTACTAATTAAAGTTAAAAATACGAAATATAATATTTACTTGAAATTTACACATTATTAAAATTCGAATGTTATCTTAAGGGTGAAAGGAATTAAAGATATTCTAGGAGGATGGACATGAGCAAACCTGTAAAGTTAACTGTTTCACTCTATCTCATTATTGTTGCGCTTATAACTTGTGGTTATTTAATCATGATTTTAGTAGGCAGTTTCCAAGGCAATGATATGCGTGGTGCAGTACTTGATACAGATAATACGAGACATATTGAAAATGTAGATGAGACTAACAACACCACAAAATCTTCCGAACCATCTACTTCATCTACACAAGAAAATCGTTCTACCCCTAAACATTTGCAATCTAAACACATAGGTCAACCAACAATCAACCAATATAAAACGATAAAAGCATGGTCTTTAGATAATGACGCATCTAAAAACCATGTTTAATTTTTGTAACTTATTTTTGACAATTTGTTCAAATTCTCATTATTATGCTTTTTTACGGAGGGGTTTAATTTCAAACAGTCTGAATTTTCAGATATAATTATGGTGTTAGTTTTCTTATTATATCTGAAATGGGGTTTTTATTATGAGTAAGTTTACTGATCAAGAGAAAATTCAAATCTTAGAAGACTTGATTAGCATTAAATCCGTTAATAACAATGAAATCGAAGTTTGTGAATATCTGCAAAAGTTATTAGCAGAACATGACATAAATTCCGACATCATTAAAATTAACGACAGTCGTGCAAACTTAGTGGCTGAAATCGGTAAAGATGGCCCAATATTGGGCATTTCTGGTCATATGGATGTTGTTTCTGCTGGTGATGAAAGTAAATGGACATATGATCCATTCAAACTTACTGAAGTTGATGGCAAACTGTATGGTCGTGGTTCAGCTGATATGAAATCAGGTTTAGCAGCATTAGTCATCAGTATGATAGATATTCATGATCAAAACTTATTACAACATGGGAAAATTCGTTTATTGGCAACTGCTGGTGAAGAAATTGTAGGTGAAGGTGCAAAAACTTTTCAAGATAAAGGATACATGAATGATGTCGATGCACTTGTGATTGCTGAGCCTTCTCAAGATCGAATTATCTATGCACACAAAGGCTCTATGGACATTCGTGTCACTTCCCGTGGCAAAGCTTCACATAGTTCCATGCCACAGCTAGGTTTCAATGCAATTTCACCATTAGTAAAATTTGTTTATAAAGCTGATGAGGGCTTTGAAAAATTCACTAAAAGCAATGATTTGTTAGGCAATGCAATTATGAATGCCACAATTTTCAACGGTGGTAACCAGGTAAATTCAATTCCAGAACATGCTGAATCTGAATTTAATATTCGTACAATCCCTGAGCATGATAACGAACAATTCATCTCATATTTCAATGAAATCTTAAAGCAAGTCGAAACTGAACAAACGGATATTGATATTGACACATACATGTCTAGACCACCTGTTTATACTACAGGAGAAAATAAATTGACTGAACTTGCTGTTGAAATGGGAGAAAAATATTTAAATACTACATTACCAACTGAAGCTTCACCTGGTGTTACCGACGCGTCTGATTTACTGGTAGACAAAGATGAAAACTTTTCATTTATTATGTATGGTCCCGGTGCTGTTAACCAAGCACACCAAGTAGATGAGCATGTGGAAAAAGATGTATATCTAACATTTGTTGATTTATTTACAGATTTCTTCTCTACTTATTTAAATAACTCAAAATAAGCATGATTATAAATCGGTCATCATTACGCTTTTGATATAATCTTATAAAAACATAATAGAATTTGGTACATAAATCCTAGAAAAAAACACGCAAATGATTTAAATCAATTCATCTGCGTGCTTTTTTGTTACTCAATACTTCGTATTGTTGGCTCGCTCTTTTATGGGGACAGCTTCAGCCTGTCGTCTTCAACTTATCCTGTTCCCTCAAGCATCTCGCCAAAATACAACGCATCCATATGTAATTTTACATTAAAACACTTAAAAACAAGTCACTTTGATAATTTAATAAACACTAACTATACTAAATTATCAAGGTAACTTATGTATAATGGTTATAACATGGCTCAACATACACTACCAATGGAAACTTCAGTACTTATTCCCACAAATAATATATCAAAGACATGTGAATGAAATTGTTGAAAAACCTCTAAATATATATTCAATGAATTCAAACCTCATCGTGGTGTTTTATCATATCAACCCAAAATGTTTACCGTGTTAATATGTGATTATGTTAGTCTATAATCTTTTTTAACTTTTTGATAAATTGTGCTCTTTCAGGAATTGGGAAAATAGGATGAATATGAAATAGTTGGTATCCTGGGATAAAGTTATGGTGAATACCTTGAGCATTTAACATTCGCGATAGCTTAACAGCATCTGGATAAAGTGTTTCTTTGGTACCTATTGAAATAGTCATTCTTCCTAATCCATTGAACGTTCCATATATTGGCGATACTCTCCAATCCTTTAATGACAGTTTGTCAGCCCATAAGCTAATTAAATATTTGCTTCCTTCAACACCTAACATAGGATCAATTTTTTCATAGCTATGAATTTCTGGATGACTAAATGTACCATCTAGCACAGGTGAAATCATCACAATATCACTTGGCTGTGGTAAGTCCAACGTTTTCAAATATTGTGCGAAAGATAATGCTATTTGACCTCCAGCCGAATCGCCCATAATAACAATACGCTCAGAACTCATCTTTTGATCTAATTCATATCTATAAATTTCTTCTAGTAATTCGAAAGTTTCCTTATAAGTTGCGTGTGGAATTTTTGGATATATTGGCATGATTACTTTTGCGTCAAATGCTGTTGCCAACATATCTATATATTCGAAATGATATGGCAGCGGATCTTGGAACCATGCACCACCATGAATGTATATCACTACTTTTTGTTGATGATCTTCTCTATCATTCACAACATAATTGGTTATATCGTGCAATTTTTTAGTATAAACGGCATTGTCAAAATTATAATCCGTGCCTGCATACTCGCCTTGCGTTTGTGCTTTTACAGACGCAAGCGCCTTTTGTGCGTTTATTTTCTTTTCAAATGGCTGTTTCATCTTTGTCGCTCTAATCATTATTTCATACAAAAAGCTTTGATAACTACGTTTTTCTATAAGCTTGGCAAATAAGTATGAAGCTATCACGCTAACACTTGCAAAGGTTAATATTTTTTTTAGCATCTTATACTACCTCCAATAAACGATTGATTTATGACTAGAAGATTAAGCTCAATTATTAGATAGGTCACTCAAAATATTAATATGTATTGATAACTTATATTAAGTTAACGTTCGAGTATAGCTGAATCTATTGAAAATGATTGATTTATCATCATTGACATATATAGTTCATCATAAAAATGATGATCCATATAAATAGATTCATGTTTAATACCTTCAATTTTAAAGCCTAATTTTTCATAAAATTTTACTGCCGGAGTATTGGTTGTAATGACCGTTAATTCAAGTCTTCTTAACCCTTTCCGCTCTGCCCACTTTATTGTTTCTTGAAACATCTTTGTAGCTAATCCTTGATGATGTTGTTCATTTAACACGCCTGTCACGATGTAACCGATATGTTTAATTTTAGCTAACCTACTAATATGTACAGATAAATATCCTAAAATATCATTTTCATCTGTTTTAACACCAATATAAAAATTATGTTTAATATCATCAACCAGGCTATCTTTATTAAAACTTCTTTCATCAGGTAAATAAAGCATGTATTGTGTCTCTTGATCAATCTTTTTCATGCAAGTATACAGCGCTTCAGCTTCATTCGGACATATTCTTTCTATGCGCATAAATACTCCTCCTCAATTCAATAGATTAATCTTATCATACATTATTTTTATTATATATGATACTTGTGTTTTAATTTACCTCTTTTTTATTTTAGGCAATTTATTTTTAAATATAATCCTTTTAAATTGAAACATCCTATTATTAGTATTACTTTTATGTTAATACACTAACAACAGGATGTCTAAGCACTTATAATATACAATTTTTATCTATTTCACTTTCACTTATGATTTTAAACTTTCATGCATCATGGATAATTGGTGTTCTAACTGTTGCATATCAATAAATCTGCCTTGGCGATGCATTTCTTTACCGTTGAGAAAGATTAAATCAACTGGTACAGTAAATATTGATAATTCACCAGCAATTGCTTCTACATTACTTTGATTAATCACGCCTAACGGTATGTCTGGAAATTCGCGCATCAAGTCTTCAATTTGTGGCAATACCGCGTGACAAACACTACAATTTTCTCTCATTACGTGAACGACTACGAGCGGATATTTGTTAATAAATGAATGATATTCATCCATAGAAGTTAATGTTTGCGTCATTTAGAACACCCTCCTTAATTATAAAGTGTTTAATATTATGCACTATATACAGTCTTTTTAGCAATTTATTTGCTTTAGACTACAAAAAGTTATCATAATCCTCAATCTCAATTTATTATAAATTATTATCGAAATGTGGCAGCAATTGTTGAATACGTGTTCTTGTTTCTTCTGTATAACCTTGTAAACCACCCGTATGAATAAACAAAATTGCTTGTTGATCATCATATTTTCCTGCTTGAATTTCTTTAACCATACCTCTAAAAGCTTTCCCTGTATAAGTTGGGTCTAATACAATACCTTCTAGTTGTGCAATGTCAATATAAAATGCTAATTCTTCATCTGTTGCTTGCGCATAACCTAATCCAATATAACAGTCGTTAATGGTGATTGTATCGAATGTGTCTATGCTTTCATCTAAATGATTAATGATTGTTTGCACTTTATTTTTAAAGGTCGCTGCATTTTCATTGACTGCATAGCCAATTATCTTAGTATCAAGTTTATTACTGTGCTTACCAAACCATAAACCTGCATATGTGCCACCTGAACCTACGGCGACATTAATAGAGTCAAAGTGACAACCTAATTCGGCTTCTTGTCTTAAAATTTCTTCAAAGGCATTGATATAACCATGCGTGCCTATCCAATCTGATGCACCCGTTGGTATCATAAAAGGTGTTTTATTTTTGCCTTCTAGTGTATGTCTCAATTGAGTCATCGCTATTTCTCTAGACTGATTGTCGGCGATCACATGTATATGTGCGCCAAACATAGCGTCTAAAAATAAATTACCTTCAAAAGCTTTCATGGTGCCTTTTAGTACGAGATGACATTCAATTTGATACTTTGCACATAGTGCTGCTGTTGCTCTAGCATGATTAGATGTGATTGCACCGGTTGTAATAATCGTATCGTATCCATGATCAATTACATATTGTATCGTATACTCTAACTTTCTTACTTTATTCCCTGATATTTCTGTGCCAGTATAATCATCTCTTTTAATATAAATTTCTTTGCCTAAACGTTGACTTAAGTGCTCTAACTTATGAATAGGTGTGGGTAAGTTGGCGACATCTAATTTTTTGCTTAACATTACTTTTGACCTCCTGTGTCAATATTTCTTACACGTCTGGAATAAATACGCTTGCCTCGCTATCTTTAGGATAGTAATAACCATTTGGTATTGTTTGTAATTCAATCAAACTTCCCCATGGTGTTTTCACATATACAGTACGATTACCATCTGTATCTTCATATTTTGTATTACTATGAGGTTCAGAGATAGGTCGTCCCCCAGCTTGTTTAATTTTATTAAGCGATGTTTCAAAGTCATCCACGTAAAACGAAATATGTGTATAACCAATATCTTGTAAATTTACGGCGCTTTTTTGGTTGGCTTGTACAAATTCAAACATCTCTATATTAGGACCATCATTAAACACCATCATTCTTTTTTTTACAATTTCAGCCCCATTCTCCAATCCTAATACATGTTCAACAAATTGACCTCCTCTAGGTTCATCCATTTTAGTTTGGCTATCATAAGCAATACGACCACCTAAACCTTCCTTGAAGAAAGCTGTTGCTATTTCAATATCAGGTACAGTTAAACCAATATGATTAATGCCTCTAGCCATCAAGTCCGTAACCCCCTTTTTATCATCTTTTTGTCAGCGTATTGCCAAAGTAAATATGGGTCATTTCAATAATTTAACAATTGCTTGAGTATTGGATACACCAGATACAATTAAGCATGCTTGATATAGACACTCAATCTTACGTTTAATTATTTTCTGCCAAATCATAATGATCTCTTAATAAAATATAGCGATTCATATCTTGAAAATTTTCACCATCATTCATGTCTTGAACGTCAGTAGCGACAAAATGAAAACCTGCATTTTCAGCAACTTTATTGCTAGCAATATTTCGCACATCAGCAATAATCGTGAGTTTATTCAGTCCTAAAATTTTAAATGCATAGCCACATATAAATGCAACACTTTCTGTCGCAATTCGTTTACCTGTATAGCCTTTCGCTAGCCAGTAACCTATTTCTGCTTTGCTGTTTTTTAAATCTATTTTATGTAAATCTATTGTGCCAATCAATTTATCTTCGTAATAGATTAGAAATAATTGACCTTTACTTTCAGCTTGATGTTGTATCATCATTTTTAAATATGATTTTTCTGCATCTACAGTGAGATCCTCTGTAATAAAATCTAAAAATCGAGATAAATGCGCGAAATTTTCTTGAATGGTTTCAAATAATGCCTCGGCCATTTTAAGATCTGGCGGTCTCAATGTAACTTTTGGCAGTATTTCTATAAATGGTCTATATTGCATTGCCTCACCTTCTTTACTAGTGTCTTATCTCATATCTTATTTGTAATTTCTGAATATTTCAACATTTTAATAATTAATAATATAAAAATAGGCGTATATCCAATATTCAATTCATACTTTAATATCAGATACTACGCCTAACAACATAAATTTCAACTTAATTGTATAACTTAATCCATATTGATTAATAACCTATCATCAGGGCTATTGACATACCAATGCAACATATAATGACCCACACTAAAATTAATTTCCAAGCAAATTTAAGCCACTGTGTATAGGATATCTTTCCGACAGCTAAAGCACCCATTAAAATTGCAGAAGTTGGAAATAAGACGTTACTGATTGAATCACCATATTGGAATGCAAGTACAGTAATTTGTCTATTGATATGTAACAAGTCGGAAATTGGCACCATGAGTGGCATAGTAGTTAATGCTTGTCCAGAACCTGATGGTATAAAGAAATTTAAAAAGAATTGTAAGATAAACATCGCGATAATTACTGCCGACGAAGGGACATCTGTAAGCAAGGTAGTCATACCATGGACGATAGTATCTATTACCTGCCCATCTTCTAAAATAACAATAATACCTTTAGCAAAACCAACAATCATTGCGCCAAATAAAATATCTTTCATACCTTCTATCATAGCTTCAAAAGTCCCATTGATGCCCAATCCACCAATGACACCTGCAAGTAAACCTGCTAATAAGAAATTAGCACTCATTTCGTTAAAGGACCAACCATAATTAAAAATACCAAACACATTTAATATAATCGCTGCAACAATGAGTAATAAACCTACTTTTTGTCGCTTTGTAAAGCGTGGTGTATCCATCGTTGCCGTTGACTGTCCTTCAGCTTGTTCCAGTTCGTAAACAATACTTTTCGACATATCTTGTTTCACTTTACGCGCATATATCATTACTGTTGTTATAGCTGCCAATAAAATAAAAATATAAATAATCGAACGCAGTCCCCATCCTGAAAATAGTGGCAACTCCGCTACAGATTGCGCGACACCAACAGTAAATGGATTTAACATACCACCAATAAAACCACTTGCTGCTCCAAGTATAACCATTGCAGCTCCTGTCAACGCATCATATCCTAATGTTCTCGCTATAATAATCCCAATAGGAACAAAGATAATTGTTTCTTCTGCTAATCCAATTGAAAATCCTAATATAGAAAATATCGTCATAGTCAAAGGAATCATCAATACTTTATAAGAACCTAGTGTGCTCATAGCTTTATTCACACCATTTTCAAAGGCTCCTGTTTTATGGACAATACCGAATGCGCCACCTACTAAGAAAATGTAAAATACAATTTCTCCTCCACTCAATAACCCTTCCGGAATCGCCCGAAATATATCAAAAAACGAAACGCCATGTTGTGATACTTCTTGATATGAACCTGATATAACCAATGTTTGTCCGTCTTTTTTTTCACGTGCATATTCCCCTGCTGGTATTATATATGTGAGGAGACTTGCTACAACAATGATAAATAACAACAATGCATATGTATGCGGCGTTTTAAATGTTATCCTTTTGAAAATTGATTTGAACATTTTAAATATCCCCCATTAAATTGTTTTTAATTGAAAAATACTGTGACTTAAAACTGACCTGATAAATCAATTTAATAAATAACTATTATAATAATACACTTTATAGATATTATGCTGAATTTTCAATCTATTTTTAAATATCTTAAATTAAATCATCAAATCATCTTTTTGAAAAAGTTTTAAAAAGTGTATTATTAATCTCTTGATAATTAAAATATTGTGATTTTGTCCGTGCATGCTTGCCTGGGAATATGATTCGAGCCTGTAGTCTCTCACTCATAACTTTTCCCTAGGCGTCAACACGCTACAAAATCACTTTGTATTTATTAGATTTCTATCCGGCCGCAACTTGATACAAAACTTTACAAAGCAAAAAACGCCAATTCCTATCATATTTCAATAGGAATTGGCGTTTAATCTTAGTCTGAGAAATTAAAGTCTCTGAATCTTTTATTTATAATGATTTAGAAGAAACGTTTGACAGCTGTTGACATTGGTGGAATTTCATCTAAATCTAATTTTTTATCTTCTGTAATAGATCTGTATGCCCATTTACCATAGTTAATAGCTTCATCTTTTACAATTTTACCAGGTAATGGTGCAGCATTTGGATCAACATAAACATTGACAATAGTTGGTCTATCTTGAGCCATTGCTTCTTCTACGACTTCATCAATTCTATTTGGATCTTTAAGTGTATAACCAACACCACCACAACTTTCAGCAAATTGCGCTAAGTCTATGTCAGTGAAGTTAATTGCATATTCTAACTCTCCAGCAGCTTGTTGTTCATATTTAATAAATGATAATTCTTGGTTGTTTAAAACAAATATAGTCATTGGTAAATCATATTGAACTGCTGTTGCAAAGTCTTGCATTACCATTTCAAATGCACCGTCGCCTGCTATACCAACTACTTGACGATTAGGATAAGCACGTTTTGCTGCCAATGCACCTGGTAGCGCACAGCCCATCGTACCTAACCAACTAGAAACGATAAACTTATTATTCACTGTTAGATCTAAATAACGTGTTGACCAAACAGTAGATGTACCGACATCGATTGAGAAAATCGCGTCATCTGTTTTTACTTGGTTGATTGCATCCATTAGACGTTCTGGACGAATTGGTGAACTTTCATCTGCTTTATCTTTATCCATCCAAGAATCCCAAGTCGCTTTTCTTTCTAATGTTTT
The DNA here is from genome assembly GCF_041008415.1 of Staphylococcus cohnii species complex 1663. Classification (NCBI taxonomy): domain Bacteria; kingdom Bacillati; phylum Bacillota; class Bacilli; order Caryophanales; family Staphylococcaceae; genus Staphylococcus; species Staphylococcus cohnii species complex 1663. The sequence goes on along the minus strand of NZ_JBFDVL010000006.1, from coordinate 205,941 downwards.
ATTTAAGAAGTCACGATTTTTCACATGTTTAGCACTATCTGTTAATTGTTGCAATGCTAATTTACTATCACCAATAATACCAGCATTTACGTCAAAACGATGTCCAATATTTTCTGGATTTGTATCGATTTGAATTGCTTTGATATTTTTCTTAGGTAAATAGTCAACATAAGGATAGTTTGTACCTACCATTATTAGTAAATCAGCATCTTGAATCGTTTGATAAGATACTTTAGTACCAATTTTACCTAAGTTACCTAAATTATATGGGTGTGCATCAGCTAAGATACCTTTTGCTGGTAAAGTAATGATTGAAGGAATTTTAACCGCTTCAATAAATTCTTTCACTTCATCTTTAGCATGTTTAGCACCAGTACCAATAATCATAACTGGACGTTTACTTTTGTTGATCAACTTAGTAGCTTTTTTGATGCTACGTGGTTTTGGTGCAATACGTGCTGGTGGCGCAGTGTCCACTGGTGTATTTGTTGTATCTTTCACTTTGTTTGTCAATAGGTTATTTGGCAGAATTAAAACTGCAACACCTTTTTTCTCATAAGCTGTACGAATAGCTTCATTAACAATACCAAATATATCTTTATCATTTTCAGAGATTTGACGATTATAGACTGCCACATCGTCTACCATTTTACTGATATCTGTTTCTTGGAATGCTTTTGTTCCTAGTGCTGTACTATCTGTTTGTCCTGCTAAAATAAGTTGAGGCACATTGTCCATTTTGGCATCATACATACCATTAAGTAAATGAACGACACCTGGTCCACCGATACTTAATGCAACACCAATTTTACCAGTTAATTTTGTATGACTGGCAGCTGCTAAACTTGCTACTTCTTCATGACGCACATGAACAAATTCAATATTATCTCTTTCAGTTCTTAAACTATCTACTACTGCATCTATAGAATCTCCTGGAATACCATATAAATGATCTATTTCCCATGCTTGTAATGCTTTTACTAATGCTTCATTTGCTTTAATTTTTGCCATTGTAAAAATTGCTCCTTCCAAATTTTAACGATTTATTTATTATCCCTTAAAATAGTTAATACTGTGCTTTAACACGATTGCTTAATATAAAAAGATTATGAGTATCGGGAGAACGATTGAACTTAATAATGCAGTCAAAATCATTCCAATTGAACTAAACGCGCCTGCTTCTAAATCAATATCAAGTGCTTGAGCTGTACCAAAAGCATGTGATGCATTACCAAAAGTTAGGCCTTTTGCAATAGAAGTTTTAAATCTTCCGAACTTAATCAAATATGCACCTAAAATGCTCCCGATTAAACCAGTTGCAACGATAAATAACACTGCTATGGCATCAACACCACCCATTTGGTGAGATACCTGAATACCTACTGCAGCTGTAATTGATCTTGGCAACATCGTAACAATAACTTCTTTTGAATAACCAAACATTTTTAATATGACATAAACAAATGCAAAGTTCAAAATTACTGCTGTAATTACACTGCTAAATATAATTTTACCATTAGCTAATATTTTATGACGATTTTGATATAGTGGATATGCTAATGTTACAACTGTACAATTTAATAGTTGGTGTATCCACTTACCACCGACCATGTACTGTTGATAATCTAAGTTAAATAATAATAATACAACGATAATTCCAATCGATGATATAAGGGCAGGGTTTAAAAATGGGCTCCGGTATTGAAATTGTAATTTTTTTGCTCCAACGTACATACAAACTGTCAATAGTATCATTAACAATGCTTTTAGAAGTACCATCTAATCTTGACCATTCCCGTATTGTTCAGCTTTAACCATTTTTTCAGCAATAAAACCTGAAATTAAAGCAACACAACATGTACCTAGAACAATCATGATAAAGAATAAAACAAAATTAATATTAATCATACTAGCGACATCCATAATACCTACGACAGATGGAACAAAGAAAAATACCATGGTAGCTAAGAAAAATTTAGAGCCTTCTTCTACCCATTTTGTCGGAATAATTTTAAATTGCAGTAATAAGAAAAATAAAATTAATCCAACAATACTGCCTGCAATCGGAATATCAAAAATCATTTGAATTTTATTACCAATAAAAGTAATACCCATAATAATTAATGCTTGAAACATAATTTTGACAATCTTTAGCGCTACCTGCAATACTCATCACCCTTTTTAATACTTTTGAACTGCTGACTTTTAACTACTTTGTTGATTACATGACTAAGTATAACGCGCCATTAAATATAATAAAAATATTGTTTTTTCATAATACCTATTACTATTTTCTATGAAAGCGATTTTACATATTCCAAATAGCTATAACCTATTAATTTGATCGACTATTTTTCGATGTATCTTTTCAAATGACTTTTTAAGTATCGGTTTTTACAGCAAAAAAATAGCGGGAATAGGTTTGAAAACAAAACATTCTTTTGATTCCCAAACTACTCCCACAAATATACGGATTATTTAACATCATGATTAACATTTACACGATTATTAACGCATTATTGAGCTAATCATTCTATTCAAATGTTGCTCATACCCTTAGATAAGTACGTAGCGCCTATCTACTTCTTTTATAAACGTTGTTTCATAAAATCTATCCACTGCCTGGTTGCATAACTTAAATATTTATCTCGTTTCCATATCACACCTAATTCCCAACTCATGCCTGGATCTTCAAGTGTTATATTTTTAAAGTCACTGTCTAATAAACCTACGATGTTTTCCGGTAAAATACTGACACCTAGATGAGCATTTAACAGATTTTCAATAAAGTTCCATTGTGAAATCTTAGATATTGTATTAGGTATATAACCGGCATTCTTTGCTGCTTCAATAATTTTATCATTCAAGTAAAAATCTTCATTAAAAAGGATAAAGTCTTCGTCTTTTAACATGCTCATTTTCACTTGTTGATATTGCGCAAGACGATGTTCTTTATTCAAAACTAATTTCAACTCTTCTTGATATAACGGCAACGAATGGAAAATAGACTGGTCTACTGGTAAAGTTGTAATACCGATGTCAATTTCATCATTAATTAATTGATGTTCAATCATTTTGCCACCATTTTCCACTAAATTATAAGTTACATTAGGATATTGTTGATGGAATTCACCTAAAATATGTATAAATTTATTCATATTCATGACTGCAGACAAACCAATACTAATATGACCTGTTTCTAAACCTAGTAGACTATTAATTTCTTTAGGTAAATCTTTGTATAAAGATAGGATTTCTTTACTTTTATGATAAAAAACTGAGCCAGCATCTGTTAGTACAAGTTGGCGTTTGCTTCGATCAAACAGTGGCATATCCAATTCTTTTTCAATGTCTTTAATCGCTTTACTTATTGTTGGTTGGGCGATATATAATGATTTAGATGCATTTGTCATACCATGTTGATTTACGACTTCCACAAAATACTTCATATGTTTAATATCCATATATATGCTCCTCTATATTAAACTTCAATTTGTATATCCTAGTATACGGTTAAATAACTTTTTTTCAATCTTTTAAATCAATTCATCATTTGGAACATTAGCATGATTAGTACGTTGACAAGCCAAAGTAACTTGAGTGATCAAATTTTTGTGCTAAATTTCACTATAAAAGGAGAAAACAAGTAAGTTTCACTTGTTTTCTCCTCTGTTTAGATTAAATGGTTAATTTTTATAAAATTCAAAAAATTAAGCTAAGTTAGTATTATCTGTATGCGCCTTATCTGAATCTTTTAATTTAATTATTTTAAACCCAATGTAGCCAAAAATGACTGAAATTATAGGAACAGTGTAATTCACAATAGCAAATGGTGCATATTCCATTACCGATACGCCTAGCGTTGATGCAATAAATACGCCACACGTGTTCCAAGGAACGAATACTGACGTCAACGTTCCACCATCTTCTAATGCCCTAGATAAGTTTTTAGGATGTAAACCCTTGTCTTTAAAAGCACTCGCATACATTCTAGAAGGTACAATGATAGATATGTATTGTTCTGAACATGTAAAATTAGTACCAATACAAGAAACAATGACTGATGCAATCAATGAACCAGTTGTTCTCGCTACTTTTAAAATCACTGAAATCAATGCAGATAACATGCCTGAGTATTCCAGCACACCACCAAAAGTCATCGCTACTAAGGTCAATGAAATCGTATAAAACATTGATTCTAATCCGCCTCGATTAAATAATTCATCTACAAGTTTATTACCTGATTCAATCGTATATCCTGTTTGCAAAGCTGTCAGCGCTTCTGTTATTGTTCCACCTTGCACAAAAATTTGAGCAAAAAAACCAAATATAATACCGACGCAAATGGCTGGTATCGCTGGGACTTTGAACGTGACCAATACAATAACTACTAAAGGTACTAACAGCAACCATGGTGAAATTACAAAATTATCTTGCATAGTGCTAAGAATTGCATCGATGCGTTTCGTATCAAAATTTTTATTGCCATACTGCATACCAATAAAGAAAAATGCAATTAATGCAATAATTACTGCCGGAATAGTTGTATAGAACATATGCTTAATATGTTCAAATAATTCAACGCCAGATAAGCCTGAAGCAAGATTTGTTGTATCCGATAATGGGCTCATCTTATCCCCAAAATAAGCACCACAAATGACTGCACCAGCAACCATACCAGGAGAAATCCCCATACTAACTCCAATCCCCATTGAAGCTACACCAACAGTCGCCATTGTAGACCAACTACTTCCAATCGCTAACGCTACGACACCACATAATATAACTACAACTGCTAAAAAATACCGCGGATCTATTAATTGTAGTCCATAATATATCATCGTTGCTACAACACCACTACCAATCCATGAACCAATAACTAAACCTACAAGTATAATAATAACAATCGCTGGCAACGCATGCCGTATACCCTTGTACATCATTTCTTCTACTTCACTAAATTCATAACCATGTAGCATTGTCACAATAATCGCTACCGCAGTACCTATCATTAATGGTATATGAGGTTCTTTTTCTAATACCGCCACAGTTATTAACATAGTAATAATCATAATTGACAATGTAACAACTGCCGACGTAACTCCTAACGGCTTCTTTAAATCCTGTTTTTCATCATTATGCTTATCTTTTGACTTTAAAATAGCAAACACCTACCTTTGTTAATTTATATCATACTTAAAAATGTATGCGCTTTCAATAGTGTATTTATAAATTTTTAATGAATTTTATCTCAATTAATTTATTGTTATACTTAAAATTAACAAAACACCTCGCCTTACGATCGTGTTTATAAACTTCAATTAACAATTTAATGCTATGATTTCTACATAATTAATATAAAAACTACTAACAAAGGTAGTGTATACTGAAAAAGCCTGGGACGACGTTGATTCGTCCCAGACTTTCACATTGTCAGTCATTAAGTTAGTAGGAGTTAAACATGTACTTTTGCTCAGTTAATCACTTTATGCTTTGTTTAATGCTTGTTGTTCTTGTCGCGATGAGATGACGAAACCTTTTTAAGAAATCGAGATTCTTGTCCCACTCAATGACTTAAAACGCTTTTTTATCTTACTTTAATGAAACTGGTAGCTATGATGACCTTTTGCAAATCCCTTTGCTGTATAAATCCAAGAACCGCCACCTTGTTCAATATCATTGGCACAAATCACTAATTGATCCGTACCTGGAATAAATGCAGGATGTGTTGAACGAAGCATATGCCCTTGATCGCGTCCTGGTATTAAAATTTGTCCAATAGGATAACCTTTTTTATTAAACACTAACACTCTGCCTTGTCCGTACATTGCAACATATAAATTATCATCACTGTCTATACAACATGAATCTGGCCCTTCATGGCCAGTAAAATGATAAGGTATAGAAGCGCCAAATGGTGCAATGGTTACGCCATCTTCTCGTAAATCAATGCGATGTAATCGATTCGCATTTGTTTCAGTTACCCATAGTGTTTTTTCGTCAGTACTTAAAGCTATGCCATTAGCAACTGCTAAATTTTGAATCACAGGCGTTATGGATTTATAATCTGGCGCAACATAATATACACCACCTTTAGGATTTGTAGAGTATCCTCTAAAATCAGTGAAATAAAATCCACCTTTACTATCAAACACTAAATCGTCCACACAGTATTCTGTATCAATGTCTGACACAATCGTTTCTTCTGCTTTTCCTTCAGCATTAACCGCAAACACGCCACCCGAACGTTCGAAATCACCCAAATAACAAATAAATAGTCTTCCATCTTTATGGATTTTAACAGCTGCAGGATTTTCTTTATGTGATTTAAAAAGCTGAGTGACTTTTTTGTCTGGTAAAGTCACGTGAAAGATAGTTCCACCAAATACTTCACAAAGTGTTAAATCTCCATTTCTATTAAAGCATAACCCTTCTAATTGTAATCCTTCATCTGAAATTTCCAGCCACGGTTCTGCAGTAATTGTTTGTAGGCTTTGTTCCGATGCTAAAAGTGGCACCACAGAATGATTCGTGTGATCATATGATAATGCCGGTATATTATTGCCCATCATATTCCCTCATTTCTTTTAAACTTTTCATTTATATTATATTGAACTCAAATCCCAAAATAAAATATTTATAGTTTAATTCATAATGATTGATTGTACAAAAAGACGGAGTAATGAAAACAATGTATCATCACTCCGCCTTTCATATAAAATGTTTTAAAGACACGATTACACCTATTATAAAAACATCATTTAATTACTAATGTGCTTCTCTCATTTGATTGAGAATCTGTTCTGCCATAGCCGCATTTGCGCTCGGCTTTTCTTTTAACAATTCAGCGACTTTCGTAATTTCGTCACCTTGAGCACCTACGACAATTGCTAATGATTTATATTGTAAACTCATATGACCTTTTTGAATACCTTCTGAAACAAGTGCACGACATGCAGCGAAGTTCTGAGCTAAACCAACTGCAGCTACAACATGACCAAGTTCTTGTGCCGAGTCAACTTTCATTAAATCTAAGGCAGCACGTGCAATAGGTAATACACGTGTCCCTCCACCAACTGTTGCCAATGTCATTGGAACCTCAATCGTACCAACTAATTTTTGACGTGATGCATCATATTGCCAAGTAGCTATGCCTCGATACTGTCCATCTTTACTCGCATAAGCATGAGCACTGGCTTCGGCGCCGCGTGTATCATTACCTGTAGCTAAGACAACTGCGTGAATACCATTCATAACACCTTTGTTATGTGTTGCTGCACGATGAATATCTACTTGCGCTAACACAGATGCCCTTTCCATTCTATGTGCTACTTTGGCCCCGTCACGTCCATCTTTCGATAGTGATTGGACATCTATCTCGCCTTGTACTTTAACCACAGAAGCAGTGGCATGGTTAGAAAGAATACTCATCAATATATCTACATCTTCAATTTCTGTTTTTAAATATGCAGAAATCCCCTCTAATATTGTATTTAACATGTTAGCGCCCATTGCATCTTTCGTATCTACAAATACTTTGAGTGATACGAACTGTGCTTCAGGAAAAGTATCTATTTCAACTCGACGATAACCGCCACCTCTTTTAATAATACTGGGATAAGACTCATCTGCAATTTGCTTAATTTTTGGTTCAAGATTTTTAATATTTTGAGATAACCGTTGGGTATCCTTTACGTTATCAAAAACAATTTGTCCAATCATTAACCGCTCACTAGCGATGACATGAAAACCTCCTGTTTCATTAACTAATTTTGCACCATAGCTTGCAGCTGCAACAACAGAAGGTTCTTCAACCATCATTGGAACAACATATGATTTGTCATCTACAATAATTTCAGGTAGTAATCCGACAGGTAATGCACCTTGACCGATCACATTTTCAATTAAACTGTTAGCTATTTCTTCTGGAATTAAAGGATGTGTTAATAACATATCCTGATTTTCTTTATTCAACCAACCATATTCGACTAGACAGTTTAACTTTTCTTCACGTGATAAATGACGAAAATCTTTGCCTAATGGTAACATCATGCATCCCCCTTTTCTACATATAATGCAATACCTAAACCGCCACCAATACATGCAGTTGCAATACCATTTTGTTTATTTTCTTGCGATAAGATATTCACTAAAGTTGTCACCAACCGCGTTCCACTCGCACCTATAGGATGACCTATAGCAATAGCACCACCGTATAAGTTAAGCTTATCAGGATGTATCCCCAAATTATTTTTAACCGGTATACTTTGAGCAGCAAATGCTTCTGTCATTTCTACAACTTCAATATCATTTATATCTTTCTTAGCTTTTGCTAATAATTCCGTCACTGCATGGTACGGTGCGTACCCCATATAGGCAGGATCACAGCCAATTTCCGCGTGTTCACCTAATGTTGCAATAATTTCAAATCCTTCTTGTTTTGCATAATCTACATCCATCAAAATAATTGTTGATGCGCCATCGTTGATACTTGAAGCATTCCCTCCTGTGACAGTACCATCTTCTTTAAATATTGTTTTTAATGTGCTTAATTTTTCAACACTGCTATTTCCACGAATACCTTCATCTGCTGTCATTAATTGGCCTTCACTATCTGTTAAGGGAACAATTTCATTATCAAATTTACCTGAGCTGGAAGCTTGTGCCGCTTTATGTTGCGAGTCATTCGCAAATTCATCTTGTTGTGCTCGTGTAACATTATATTTTTCTGCTATTTTCTCTGCAGTAATGCCCATTGGTACATTTAGAAATGCATCAGTTAAACCGTCATGCATAAAACTTTCTACTGGCGCTACATCTTCATTAAGTAATATTTGGGGAGCATTGGTCATACTTTCAATGCCGCCTACTGCTACTACTTTTGCTTCACCTAATTGAATTTGTTGTTTGCCTAATATAATCGATTTCAATCCTGAACCACAGACTTCATTAATAGTCATCGCAGGTGTAGTATTAGGTACACCTGCGTTGATACTAACTTGTCGCGCAGGATTTTGACCATTTCCAGCTTGAAGTACATTGCCATAAATGACCTGCTCTATCATTTCAGGTTTGAGATTAATTGCTGACATTGCAGCTTCTAACGATTTTGTACCTAATTCTACTGCAGTATAATTACTTAATTTTCCTCTGAATTTTCCTATAGGTGTCCGCTTGGCACTTACGATTGCTATTTTTTTCATTATTATTCTCCTTCTGAACATGTGGTAAATCATTGTATTTTATACATGTGATTTGATATGATACAATTGCTTATTTATTAAAGAAAGGTGTCGATACACTTTATGACAGTTGGTATTGATCAAATCAATTTTTATGTTCCAAATTTTTATGTAGACATGGCTAAACTTGCCGAATCTCGTCAAGTTGACCCAAATAAATTTCTTATTGGTATTGGGCAAAATGAAATGGCAGTCAGCCCAATGAGCCAAGATATTGTATCTATGGGTGCCAATGCTGCCAAAGAAATCATCTCTGAAGATGATAAAAAACAAATTAGCATGGTTATTGTTGCAACTGAATCTGCTATAGATTCTGCTAAAGCATCTGCAGTTCAAATACATAATCTTTTAGGTATTCAACCATTCGCACGTTGTATTGAAATGAAAGAAGCTTGCTACGCTGCCACGCCTGCAATTCAATTAGCGAAAGATTATATCGCTAGCCGTCCCAATGAAAAAGTTTTAGTTATTGCTAGTGACACTGCGCGCTACGGCCTAGAATCTGGCGGTGAGCCAACGCAAGGTGCAGGTGCAGTTGCTATGATGATAACACAAAACCCACGTATTCTTGAACTAAATGATGACGCAGTTGCATTTACAGAAGATGTATACGATTTTTGGCGTCCAAGTGGACAACCGTATCCACTTGTGGATGGTGCATTATCAAAAGATGCCTATATCCACTCATTTCAAGAAAGTTGGAATGAATATGCACGTAGATATAATACTACACTAGATACATTTAAATCATTATGTTTCCACGTGCCATTTACTAAAATGGGTAAAAAAGCACTTGATTCTATCTTAACTGAAGATATCAACACAGAAACTAAAGAACGATTAACTTCTGGATATGACGCGGCAACTTATTACAACCGTTATGTAGGTAATATTTATACTGGGTCATTGTACTTAAGCTTGATTTCATTATTAGAAACACATACCGAATTAAACGCTGGTGATACAATTGGTCTATTCAGCTATGGTTCAGGCTCTGTTGGTGAATTCTTTAGCGGTAAATTAGTGGAAGGTTATCAAGATGCGCTTGATATAGAAAAACATAAAAATCTATTAAATCATCGTACAGAAATCTCTGTTGACACATATGAAACATTTTTCAAACGTTTCGACAACCTTGAATTTGACCATGATGTTGAGCTAGCAAATGAAACAAAAGGTATTTTCTATCTCGAAAGTATCAATGATCATATTCGTAATTATAATACATTAAATTAAGTTTCAATTCACTTAATCTTATCTCACTTTATTCAGAATGATTAATGACATAAAAATGTCTATATCTGAATAACTTTATCTAACATCAAAGATTATTTATAAACCCGTAAATGAATTTTTAATATTCACTTACGGGTCTTTTTATATAAAAGAAAGAGGATGCCTTTTACTTCACTTACATAAAGGCATCCTCTTTTATCATATTAAAGTCACTATGTTGAAATTTCCTATAAGAATTAATCACGATTTGTTTCGTTTAAATCTTGTGTTTCAATCTCTCTTTTGGGTTGTAACGATAACCCTAAATATTTACGCTCTTCATTTCCATCTTTATATAAGGAAATCATCATTAATATAACGACAAAACTAAACGGTAAAGCAGAAATAATTGCCGCTGATTGTAATGCATCTAGTCCAGTATCACCACCAGCTAATAATAATACGTAAGCGATAGCTGCTAATGCAAGTCCCCATACAATTTTGATAAATCCTGAAGGATTCAAAGTACCATATGCAGTTTGCATACCTAGCACAAAGGTTGCAGAGTCTGCAGAGGTGATAAAGAATGAAGCAATTAATGCTAACGCAATAATTGATAATACAAAACCAAATGGTAACTCATTAAAAATACCGAACAATTGCGTTTCTGGTGGCATTTTAAATATCTCGCTATGAGCTTGTCCAACATCTATGCCAGTTACACCAAAAGCACTAAACCAAATAATACTAATCACAACGGGTACGCCTAATACGGCAATTACAAATTCGCGAATACTACGACCTTTTGAGATTCTCGCAATAAATATACCCACGAATGGACTCCAACTCATCCACCAGCCCCAATAATAAATCGTCCAACTTTTCAACCACTCAGCTTTTTGTTCATTTAATGGTGCTACATCTAAACTATTAAAAATCAGTGAATTAAGGTAATCACCAGTGCCGCTTGTCATCATATTTAATATCAATACGGTTGGTCCTACAATAAAGATAACAATAAGCAACAATGCTGCTAAAAACATATTTAAATTACTTAAATATTGGATACCTTTACTCAAGCCACTCCATGCACTATATAAAAATAATACGGTAACTACAGCAATAATAATTCCTTGAACAACAGAGTTATTCGGCACACCAAATAAATAATTTAAACCACCGTTTATCTGTATTGCCCCTACACCTAAAGAAACCGCAACACCAATAATAGTTGCAAATACCGCTAAAACATCAACAATGACACCAATTGGGCCATCTACTCTATCGCCCAACACTGGTCTTAGCGTTCTAGAAATTAAGCCATTTTCTCCTTTACGAAATTGAGAATATGCCAAACCTAATGCCACTACGCCATAAACTGCCCAAGGATGAAATCCATAATCAATAAATGAAGACCGAAAGGCTTGTGCCATCGCTTCTTTCGTTTCAGGATCTGCTGTTGGCGGTGCTAAATAATGTGATATCGGTTCTGAAGAACCATAAAACACTAAACCTATGCCCATACCTGCACTGAATAACATCGCTAACCAAGATACTGTATGAAATTCCGGTTTATCTGTCGGTTTGCCTAATTTCAATTTTCCAATAGGACTGAATACTAAAAATACACAAAAACCTAAAATTACTGTATACAGTAACATATAATACCAACCAAACGTTTTCGTCACCCAAGAAGAAATAACACCAGTAATTTCTCCAAATTTAGCTGGAAAAATAGCTCCAATAACTACTAATAAGCCTACGACTAGTGCTGAATAAATAAACACACTAGAAAACGACTTTTTTGTATTATCCAAATTTTCCACCCCTCTAATAATAATAAAAAAGACGTTTTATAGGATAACACACTGAGCAAGAGAAACAACTTTATATTTTCAGAAAATTTTATTGATAAAAAATACAAAATGTATAAGATAATAATATTTATTTACAATAATTTTTAGTCATGCGCAAATTTACGCTTAAGGTTTCGTACTATATTTTGGTCTGTAAAGCGGTTGCATATCTACTTTTTCCAACTTCAACAACTCTATTTTTGTATCAATGCCACCACCGTATCCAGTAAGACTACCGTTTTTTCCAACGACTCTATGACATGGAATTATAATAGAAATTGGATTTGTACCAACCGCACCACCAACTGCTTGTGAAGACATATTTGGCTTATTTCTTTTAATACCTATTTCTTTAGCAATTTCACCATAAGTAACAGTCTCTCCATATGGTATTTTCAATAAAACATCCCAAACTTGCTCTCTAAATTCGGTTCCTATAGGTTTCAGTGCAAAATCAATTTTCGGGTTATTTCCTGAAAAATATTTATCGAGCCAACTAATAACTTTTTCAAAAACTGGTAATTCCGCTTCTGTTAATGCCTCGTCATAATTTGATTCGAAATCTTCGTGTTTCGGTAACCACAAGCCGGTAATTGCTTCACCATCTGACGTAAGTGCAATCCGACCAATCGGTGACTCATAATATGTTTTATAGTGCATCATACCACTTCTTTCTAGTATATTTTGTGATTATCATAATCCTTTTATATTTTAATGTAAAATAGATACAGTTGATACAAGTCATGATAGAAAAACACGGTAATCGCGCTTTAAGTCATTGTGTAGCAACAAGATTAGTTATACTTATTAACAACATTTTGTCATGATATATATTCCTCATAATCACTCCATTTCACATGTTTAGTAAAAAAAGGCGTGGAACGAATCATAATATCAGACTCAACCTAGCGATTAATAAACGAAATACCCTTCACTGACTCACTTTCCGTGTTGGTATAACAAGTGCACTTGCTAATACACCACATAATACTAAACAAGTCCCCATGATAAAACCTACACCCGCTGCAATGTGTATGCTATGACCACTTTGAATTATACCAGTAAAAATAGAAGTCATAATTGCTATACCGAATGCACCGCCTAATGTAGATCCCATTTTAAAAATCCCTGAAGCAACACCTACTTTTTCCGGTGGAGTCGTAGAAACCGCCGTACTTAAAGCTGGTGTCGCAAATAATCCTGTACCGCCACCAAAACATATAGCACCAATTAGCGCTACAACAACATAAAGCGTAGTATCAAAAAATGTCAAACTGAACATTAATACACCTAAGCCAGTAAATATTGGGCCAATAATCATTGCGCGTTTTGCACCAAATCTTTTAATACTCTTCTCACCTAAGCGAATGACTAGCAATAATGAAATTAAATAAGGTAAAGTTAACAATCCTGCTTGGAAAGCTGTTAATTTCAAGCCGGATTGTACGTACATATTTAATAAAGCAATCACACCTACACCGGTATTCAATAAAAAGTTAGCTAAAACGGCACCAATATAAGGCCTATTTTTAAATAAATCTAAATCGATAAACGGCACCTTTTTGACACGTTCTACTTTGAAAAATATGTATATACAAATTAAAAATATGACAAATAAGATTACTGTTACAGCATTTAACCAACCTATTTTATAGCCTTGCGTGATGACAAAACTAATGCTACCAATCATAATAATAAAAATGATTAAACCGATATAATCAAACGGGCTCGTTTCTGCTTTATTAATACGACTTTCTGGTAATTTGCGCAGTAAAACTAAAGCTACAATTGATAATATGATCGATAATATAAAAATAGACTGCCAAAAAATAAATGTAGCCAGTGCTCCTGCAAAAAAGGAAGATAACCCAGTACCACCAAATGCACCGATTGACCAAAAACTGAGTGCTTTTTGTCTATCATCACCATCAAAAAAATCGTTCACTATAGAAATTGTGGCTGGCATGATAATCGCTGCAGAAAGTCCCTGTACAATACGACCAAGTAGTAGCATTACAACATTTCCTGAAGCAATCAACATCAAAGAACCAACAATACTTAACACTAAAGCAATTCTCGTCAATTTCACTTTACCAAATTTATCTGATATATTCCCAGCTACTACCATAAATACACCTGTTACAAATGAGGTTAGACTCACTGAAATATTTACGATATCCGGACTCGCATCAAAAGTAGTTTGTATTTTAGGTCCAATATTTAAAAATGCTTGGGCAAATAACCAGTATGTTAATATAGATAAAACAATGCCAGTTAATAACTTACTACCTGAAACTTTTTCTATTTTCACTGTCATAAAAACATCCCCTATTTCAATGTTAATAACGATATATTCATTCATGTATTTTACAAATCTGAAAATTGCAATCAGTGATAATACAATTTATAAAAATACATATAACTAAAATATTACCATTGTTTTATTGAAAAGGGGGATATTGACCACAGATTATTATGAATTTTCTGATAATTTAAACTAAATACTTAATTTTTTCTTAAAATTGACAATATCAAAATAATTTCTTAATTGCTTTAGCAAAATAGCTTTTAAAATACAATACATTGTGTTTACCGTTCCTATTAGTAGTATAATAAAATATTCCTTTGTCAGAAAACAGTAATTCACTTAATATATCTACAGCGAATTCTGTTCGAACAAACATCTCTTGTTTCATGCTAAATTGTTGTTGTCCTTCGAGCGCTCCGACATACCAATAAATTTGTTTGTCATCTTTAATAACGGTTTGTTGTTTCATAAACTGTACAAATCCTGGGTACCACACAGAAGGTGATATTAATATGTAGCTGCCAAAATTTTCTGGACTTTTAAATAATGTATACAAAGCAAGTAATCCACCTAGTGAAGCGCCAGCTATACAGATATCTTCGTTTCTTTGTGATATATTAAAACATTTTCTTAAATAAGGAAGCAAATGCTTAGTCATCCATAAAATATAAGCATCCGCTTCCCCTTTATAATGAACCCCATCTACAACCGTTTCCCATGGGCTATAATCCTGATTTCTATTGTTGGACTGTACTCCAACCAATATCATATCTCGCTCAATATCTTTAAATAACTCGTCTCCATCTTGCACTAACATAAGTGAATAACCACTTTCTTTTGCTTCATCGTATGCTTTGGGCAATTTCACAAAAATATCATGTTGTTGAAAATGAATTTTAAATGTTCCAATATTCATTTTAATCACCACTTTCTCAGCAGTTCAAATACACATAGATTTTAACTAAGAAAAATTAAATAAGTTTATTTTATTTTTCTTAGCATATTCTAATGCTAAAATTTCTAAAATATTGATAAAAGCTAAATTATCTTTAACCTTAATGTATTGAAACTTTAAATTTTTTTCACTTGCCTTAATATTTTTCATTTCTGCTTCATCTAAACCATGATGCGCTAAATACGCTTTTCTAAATTTTGCAGTACCAGCGTCTGAAGCTGAATTAAATTGGCCTAATTTGTCAGATAAATCTTTTTGTGTAAATTTAAAGCCAGTCATAAATCCACCAGCTTGCCCAACAAATATTGGTTTTTTATTTTC
This sequence comes from Staphylococcus cohnii species complex 1663, assembly GCF_041008415.1. Taxonomy (NCBI): domain Bacteria; kingdom Bacillati; phylum Bacillota; class Bacilli; order Caryophanales; family Staphylococcaceae; genus Staphylococcus; species Staphylococcus cohnii species complex 1663. The sequence goes on along the minus strand of NZ_JBFDVL010000006.1, from coordinate 190,044 downwards.
AAAAATTACAAAAACACCTTTTTGTTCTGCGACTTTACTTCTACTTTCATTATCAAAACTCAGTGCGTTTGCTTTATCATACTTAAATAATTTCTTTAATTGCTTTTGATAATCATCTAACAGGGCGTTTATTTTTTTCTCGCCATTCAATGTAATCATTCCTTTCTTTTTTTCAATTTACATATACACTAAATGACCTAATATTAAACCTTTTGTTATCATGATCAATTTTTAATTAGCGAAAAACCTCATTAGTTATTTAATGTAATTTTATTTTTGTCCTATATCAACGTGTGATTTATACAACAAAAAAACAGGTGTATACGTATGGTTTATCAAGTAATAAACCTCGTATGCGCCCGTTTTTTAATCATAAATATTAATTAGGTTTATCATACTAATCAATATTCTACTATCGTAAATCATGCATTCTACGGCAATAGAAATGTATGGTAGCTTTCATAAGTAATTGTATTATTTAAGATAATTTAATACTGTTAATCCTACTGCTTCTGCAGAAACTCGCATTGAACTTTCACTGATATTAAATTTAGGATGATGGTGGGGATGGATTTCACCATTTTCTGGTGCAGCACCAGCATAAATAAATGTGCCTGGAATTGTTTTTGCATAGTAAGCAAAATCTTCTGAAGGCGGTTGTGGTTCACATCTTTCAACATTTTTAATGGCATCAGTATCCGCTTCTTTTATTGTGTCTACAACAAATTTTGTAAACTCAGGATCATTGTACAATGCTGGGTAATCATCATGGTAGTCTAATTCACATTTGACACCAAACATCGCTTCCAATCCATCTGACAAACGCGTCACTTCTTTTTTAATTGTGTTTTTAGTATCATCTGTTAACGCACGTACGTCACCTTCTATTTCAACACTATCTTTAATCACATTGAATTGTCCTTTACCATCAAATGAACCTATGGTAACAACACCTGTTTCAAATGGATTTAAGCGTCTGGAAACAACGGTCTGTAAAGCATTTACAAAATATGCACCTGCTACAATACTATCATTTGCTGTATGTGGCGAAGAGCCATGTCCGCCTTGACCATTGACTTTAAGCTTAAAGAAGTCACGCCCAGTTTGTACATTTCCTTCTCGATAATAGATATTACCTGCAGGCATATGACTCATGACGTGAACACCTAGTACGTGATCAACACCATCTAAAACACCATCTTTAATCATTGACTGAGCACCACCAGGAGGTACTTCTTCGGCAGGTTGATGTATAACAACCACTTTACCATTAAATTGGTCTTTCATTTCAATAAGTGTCTCTGCAAGAATCAACATATATGCAGTATGTGCATCATGCCCACATGCGTGCATCACACCATCATTTTTAGAAGAAAATGCTAGACCCGTATCTTCTTGAATTGGTAAAGCATCGAAGTCAGCACGAATTGCGATTGTCTTACCTGGTTTACCGCTATCTATAATAACTTTCAAACCATTTGGTCCTACATTCGTTTCAACCTTACAATCTTTACCTTCATAAAACGACTCTATATACTTAGGTGTTTCTTTTTCACAAAATGATAGTTCTGGGTGTTGATGTAAGTATCGACGTATCTCAATCATACGTGCTTCTTTTTCTTTCAATTTTTCAATCAGTTGTTTCATGATAATCATTCCTCCAATGAAATATACGATACCTTAATGTCATTATATACTTTTCAAATGACAACGTTGTAATATTGAATTATGCTTTATTTTGTTTCTTAAATGATGGCACAGCTAAAAGAATAATAACGAATGAAAGCAATGCCATTAATACATTTAGCCATAAACCAGCCATCGCTCCAAATTTCACATTTGTAGCTTCTGTAACAACGCCATATAATGCTCCTGATAAAGCTATACCAAACGCACCACCTAATGAGGAAGCCATTTTATAAATACCCGAAGCTACACCAACTTTATCTTCAGGAGAATTAGATATCGCCATATCTGTAGAAGGTGTCGCATAAAAACCTAAACCTAATCCATATAGTAAATAACCTATGATACATACTACGACATATAGTGCGCTTGGCAAAAATGTAAATGATATTAAAATAATACCAACCATATTAAATGTTGTACCTAACAACATCGGTTTTTTAGCACCCACTTTTTGTAAAACTTTTTCACCGACTCTAATCATCAACAATACAGTAACCAAATATGTAATCGATAAAAGTCCTGTTTGGAATGCGTTGAAACCTATACCTTTTTGAACGAATGTATTGGCTACCAGCAAGGCACCTGCAACACCATTAAGTAAGAAATTGGATAATGTCGCGCCTGTATAAGCTTTATTTTTAAATAATTTAAAATCAATTAATGGATTATGCTTTTTGTTTTCAACTATGACAAAAGCTATAGTTGTGATAATAAATACAATAAGCAATCCTATTATTATAGGTGAAAGCATGCCAAATGTACCACTTTGCGTAATCACGACATTAATACTTAACATCATAACTACAAAAAGAATTAGCCCAGTAAAATCAAATTTCAAGTTTGTTGTACTATCAGATTTCGTTTCCGGTGTCCCTTTTATTAATAACATTGCAATTAGTGCAACAATGATAGATAAAATAAAAATCCATCTCCAACCAATAAAAGTTGAAACCATACCACCGAATAAGGATGCTAAACCTGAGCCACCCCATGAACCAATCGACCAATAACTCAGTGCACGCTGTCTATCTTTACCTTCAAAATATGTCTTCATAATTGCTAAAGTTGAAGGCATGATTGCTGCTGCTGATAAACCTTGAATTACCCTTCCTATGATAAGTAGTATTGGTAGATTACTAATTATAATCAATAAAGAACCAATGATACTTAACCATAAACCAAAATATGTTATTCTCACACGTCCTACTTTATCCGCTAGACTTCCTGCACCAACAACAAACATCCCTGAGAATAATGCTGTAATACTAACAGCAATACTGATTGTACCAATATTACTATTAAATGATTGTTGTAACGTAGGAACTACGTTTAATAAAGATTGCGCAAATAACCAAAAAGTGACAACCCCTAATACAATACCTAATATTAATTTGTTGTCACCTTGATAACTCTTCGTATTTCCCTGTTGCGTCATTTGTTCATCCTCCTAAAATATTTTTAAAATGACAAATAGGGAAGATTAGCTTAGTTGGAAAATGTACTTATCTCTCGACATTTTCAATAAATCAATAAATGATACTTGCTATCCTCTCTATAAAATATAGTAGTCGGATATATTTTGCTAAAATATATAATAATTGTGGTTTTAGTATCGATTATTTTCTAAATAGCATTTGTGGTTTTAAATGACAAAAATGGACTATGCTATTTTTGTCATTTTGCATTTAACATTAAACAAATTTGATGACCATTTTATCGTCAAACATACTACTCAGCGAATCATATTGTATTTTTTCTCTATAAATATAATTAAAAGTATTTTTTAAATTCAATTATCTGTATGGCGTTGGTTTGTAATTTCAAATGGTAAGATATCGTATCTACGACATCAACTTCACTGACATCTAATTTAGGGTAAGAGATTCTATTCACATAATTAATTGTTTCTATATCCATACCATGTTGTGTATTGTACTGTTGCCAAACTTGATAAAGCGCACCATTATTTTTATCTAGTGTTAAATGTTTTATTTTATATGATCCAGTAGTAGCATTTAATATATTGAGTTGATACTCTTTATGACTTAAATAATCTGTTTGTTCATTCGTCATATAATATGGATTGTAATGTTCTGCATCCCATATTACGATTTGAAAATGATCACTCTGTCCTACAACCATACAGTCTTCATTTTTAAAAAGTACTTGATTAAATAATTTTTTAAAAAACATACTTGTAAAAAATGCAGGTCTTTTTCCATCAAACTGATGATATAAATCAATACCATTTAATTCAGAAGTAACCTCATTTGAATTATATTGATGGTGTAATTCGTGATTGAGCCAATAGCCAATTGCGTTAATTTGATGATTCATATCAATCAATTGCTCAAATATGATACCTGCTCTAAAATATTCACCATTTGTAAGGCTTGTATTACCTGTTAAAGTGTTCCAATTAAGTAGGACAATTGAAACATCTTTTCCTTTTATATTAAATCGTTCAGTGATCTTATTATACTGTTCTATGATATGTCTTTTAGCTAAATCATACTGTTGACTTTCAATTGATTTGAAATTAATAATATCATTTTGGTTTGCGCTAAACGCTATACTATCAACATTTTCACTGGAACTATCCAAGATTTGTTGGGCAGTTGTCACTTCATTAATATCAGTGATATCCGTATTAAGTATAATCTGAGTATGTTCAAAGTATTCCTTAAATAACATTATTATTTTTAATAGCATATTGGCTTTTTTGCCCTTCAAGTAAATGACTAATTTGAATTGTTGTCTATTCGGCACAGTATTATAAATATGCTCTAATAAAAATCTTAATTCTTTTGTATATTCCGCAAATTGGGATGGTAATGTTGGAGGATCAATTTCAATTCCTAAACCTATGTGATGTTCAAATAAAAAACTTAAGCATTCATCTACTTTCATATAAGGATGCATAGTAGGAATAAGTTCATCACTTTCAATAACTTTATGATCAATGTAGCCTTTTAAAATAGGATCATTAATCAAAACATGATCCAAGCCTAAAAATTGTTGAACTTCTATCAGTTGTTTTCTGTATCTTTGAAGGCGCAATGTATCAAAACTACCAATTTGAATCACATGGTTATAATCTGATAAATCGTGTGTTTGATCGTAATTCAATGTAATATCAATAACTTTTTGATTATAGGGGGATTGGATCATAGTACCTAGCGTTTGTTGTATATAAGAATTTAAATAGTATAGATACATTTGATAGTTTTCTGACTCAGTGGGTTTATCGGCGGTGCTCACTATATCTTCTACCTGATATTTTTTTCTATATTGCGAAGGCGTTAATGCTGTGTCTAATTTAAAATATTTCAACAGCATATTAGAGTTACTAAAGCCATTTTTAAAAGCAATTTGAGTGATAGCATCATCTGTTTGTATTAAGTCATTTTTACAATGTTCAATTCTAATATGGTTAACATAGTGATTGAAACCGATACCCATATGTTTTGTAAATAATTTAGACAAATATGTGTGACTTAAATGCACCTTTTCAGCTACTTCACTTAATGTGATTGGTTTGGTGAAATTTCTTTCAATATATTTACATACAAATGCTAGACGATGATCATTGACATGATGTTCATGATTTATATTTTCATAAGCTGGTAAATATCTTACAATCATAAACATTAAGTCAATTAACAGTTGTTCCATATATAATCTATAAAATTTACCTTTTCGAATATAGACGACACCTATCTTAGCCACAACATTCAGAATTTGTTGATAAATGACGTTTTGCAATGTCTGGGAATTTAAAATATATACTTTATCATTATAATCACTGATATATTGTTTTAAATACGATGCTTTCAAATGAATAGCGGTATATAAAGTGTCATCCTCCTCAATCAGTCGATAACGCTCTCGATGATTGATAATAAAAACATCACCTGCTTGAAATTTATGAATACTAGTCCCACTGACAAATTTTAATTTATTTTTTAATACGAGAACGATACGTACACCATCATTAAAATTAAATACTGAATTATTGCTTGGATTAAATTCGATATCATAAAATTTTTCCATAACACACCTCTTTATTAAAATATATTTTAATAAAATAAGTGCATATTTGCTATTTTGATTTTAATTTGTCGTTAATTGGACAAAAATCTACCTATCTTCAAATAAAGTCTCTGATTTTGTTGACGGTCATTTATGTGCTTAATATATCTTGCTAATTTATGGATATGCTAAAACGATGTTAAAGTGTGTTAAACTGGTATGCTTTAACACTTCAAGTGAAGTAGATACAGAATCGAACGATACTCCAACAGACTTCTAAAAAAACTTTAGCTCTAGGAATATTATAAATAAAAAAATACTAATCCGTACACAACGGATTAGTATTTTTCTGAGAACAGTGTTAATTCCCGGAATTTTTACTTTTTATTAATTGTTTTTTCAATTAGTTCATTTAAATGTCGAATGTTTTCACTTTGTTGTGCTAATAGCTTAACAATTTCATCATCTTCATGGCCACGCGTACTTTCGTTTTTATTCTCTACGTGTGTAGCGAAGGATGTTGATTGATCACTATTATTTTGCAACTGTGTTAAATCTTCTTTATATGATTTTAAAGCTTCATATAAGAATGCCTGTTGTGTTGTTTGTTGTGCAATTTCGTTATATAGCCTTTTTGTTTTTTGATCTACGGATATCGTATTAGTTTCTCCATTGTACGCGTTTTGTTGTTTGCGAATGCTAAATGTACGATCATAACTATCATTACCAGCAGACTGATTGATACGTGAATAATTAGATGCAGGCATCTCGCCTTGTAAAGCATGCCCTTCAATATCTACGTGAGGTAATATTCTATTTAACCATGCAGGCATATACCAAGACGCTTTTCCAAATAATTGTGTCAACGCAGGAATCAATAATAAACGTACGATAAATGCATCAAACAATATACCAAATGCAAGTGATAATCCCATAGATTTAATCATTACATCATCTTGGAAGACGAATGCAATAAACACACTGAACATAATAAGTGCTGCCGCAACAACGACTGGACCACTTTCTTTAATACCTACTTTAATCGCGTGCTCATTATTACCTGTTTTACTGTACTCTTCATGAATACGAGACATAAGAAATACTTCGTAATCCATAGCCAGACCAAAGAGCAAGCCAATTGTAATAACCGGTAAGAAAGCTAGTAATGGTCCCGTTGTATCTACGCCAAACAGTTCAGACATAAATCCTTCTTGCATTATTAAAGTCGTAAAGCCTAATGTTGCCACTAAAGAAAGGACGAAACCTAGAACTGCTTTTAGTGGAATAATGATAGAACGGAAGACAACCATTAATAGTACGAACGCTAATGCTACGATTACGCCAGCAAATAATGGGATAGCTTCATTTAGTTTTTGCGACATATCTATATTAATTACACTTTGTCCAGATACTTCAGTTTTGAAATTATATTTGTCTCTCGCATCATCATTATAATCTCTCAAATCATGAACTAAATCATTGGTAGATTTAGCATTTGGACCTTTATCAGGAATTACCGCTACTAATGCATAATCTTTATTTTTGCTTAATTGTGGCGGTGCAACCATTTTCACATTATCCATATCTTTAATATCTTTGCTCAAGCTTTGTAAGTCTTTTTGCAACGCTTCAGGATTATCATTTTGATCTTTCACATTGACAAGCATTGCAATTTGACCATTATATCCTTCTCCAAACTTATCAGATACAATATCATATGCTTTTTTCTGAGTTGTATCCGCTGGTTTCATACCATCATCAGGTATACCTAAACGCATATCATTAATCGGTATAGCAGCTACAACTAAGATAATAAGTCCAATAAGCACTGCTGCAAGTGGTTTTCCAACTACAAATTTGGACCATTTCGTATCTACATCTCCCTCAAACTCAGTTTTCGTTTGTTTAGGATGAATTTGCTTATGGAAAATACTAATCAATGCTGGTAATAAAGTTAATGCACTAATCACTGCGACAAATACACTAATTGCAGAAGCGAAGCCCATTACGGCTAGGAAATCTATACCAACAAGTGATAATCCACAAACAGCAATAATGACTGTAACACCTGCAAAGATGACTGCACTACCTGCAGTTCCTACAGCTAAACCTATTGCTTTAATATGATTTGGTTCGCTTTTAACAATTTGACGATATCTAAATAAAATAAATAGTGCATAATCGATACCTACTGCTAAACCAATCATAACCGCTAATGTTAAAGTAACATTTGGAATATCAAATGCATACGTCAATAACGATATGATACCTACACCCGTGCCTAAACCAAGTAAAGCACTAATGATTGGCATACCTGCTGCAATAAACGATCCAAACGTAATTAGAAGTACAACAAATGCGACAATCACTCCGATTAATTCAGAAGAACCGCCAATTTCAGTCGATTCCATACCTGTACCCATCAGTTCTACTTGTACATTATGCTCATCTTCTAATTTTTCAACTTGGTCTTTCACTTTATCTTTTGAATCTTCTTTTAATGACGTTGCAGACACATCATAATTAATATCTGCGATGGCTGTCGATTTATCCTCACTGATTTGTTTATTGTCATAAGGGTCTGAGATATTTTTAATATCTCCATCATCATCTTTAATATCTTTCAATGTATCTTTGATATCTTTAGTCATATCTTGCTTCACTATGCCATTATCTGAATCACTTTTAAAGACTGCTCTAATTTGAGCTTTCTCACTGTCTTGCCCAAATTCGTCTTCTATTTTGTCATTCGTATCTAATGACTGTAATCCATTCATAGTTATATCATTATCAAACTTAGGTGAACTTATTGTAAGCGGTATAATAATTGCTGCAAGAATAATCACCCAAGCAACAACACTCCACCATTTGTGCTTTGCAACAAATGAACCTAATTTGTATAAAAATTTCGCCAAACTATTGCCTCCTTAATTAATCAACGTTATAGTTTATACATATACTGTAGATTATTTCTATTGACATCTTATAATGATTTACCCTATTTAAAAAAGAACTAAATATCCAATTTCGTATATTTAAACTACAGATTAGGAGAATTGTAGAATGAATGAAAAAGATTTGCGTGTAATCAAAACAAAACGGGCATTATCTCAAAGCTTATATGTACTATTAGAAAAATATGCGTTTTCAACTATTTCTGTTAATCAAATTTGCAATGAAGCGTTAGTTCATCGTACAACCTTCTATAAGCATTTCTATGATAAATACGATTTACTTATTTATTTAATGACCTTCTTAACCAAAGATTACTTTTCCACAGATATTAAAGATCGTATCAATAACCCTTTTACTAGCATGGAACAATCCGTCACACACATTGACGATTTTAGTAAAATAAAGCATAAACAAGAAGACGATAAAGAATTTGAACGTACAGTTGAAAATCATTTTATCCGTATACTGCAAAATGATATTAAAGCAAACGAACATCGGATAACGGTTGACCAAAGCGTTCCAATAGATTTAGTATTTTATGTTTACGGTGCGACTTTATACGGTTTTATGGAATGGATGCGTGAACATAATAGTAATATGTCGTATGAAGCCATTGATGCACTTTTTCATAAAATGATTAATATTCAAGTTAATGATGAATAAAAAGAAGCACTCAGATGAATTGAATAAATCATCTGAGTGCTATTTTTCTGGGATTTATCCCAGAATCTTTATATTACTAGATATGTTATCCTAGCCGATTGTTAACAATTAAAACATTTCTGAAACAACTTTTTGTTCTAAGAAATGTAATAGATAATCTGGGCTACCTGTTTTTGCATCTGTACCAGACATTTTAAAGCCACCGAAAGGATGGTAGCCAACGACTGCTGCAGTACAACCACGATTTAGGTATAAGTTACCAACGTCATATTCTTTAACAGCTTCAATCCAGTTTTCGCGATTATTAGTAATAACTGCACCTGTTAATCCATAATCTGTGTCATTAGCGATTTCTAATAACTCATTAAAATCTTTTCCTTTTACAAAACCAACAACAGGTCCAAAGATTTCTTCTTGCATGATTTGATCGCTTGATTTAAGACCAGAGAAAATCGTAGGTTCAACAAAGTAACCAGTAGCACCATCTGTACCGCCACCTTGTTCTAACTTACCTTCTTTTTTACCAATTTCGATATAATTTTTAATTTTATCAAATTGTTTTTGGTTAATAACTGGTCCCATTGAAGTGTTATTTTCTGTATTTCCTAAAGTTAAATCTTGTGTAAGTTTAACTGCTTTTTCTAATACTTCATCATACACATCTTGATGAACGATCGCACGTGAACAAGCAGAACATTTTTGACCTGAGAAGCCAAACGCTGATGAAACAATAGATTCTGCTGCCAAGTCTGTATCGATCTCTTTATCAACAACAATCGCATCTTTACCGCCCATCTCAGCGATAACACGTTTTAAAAATTGTTGTCCTTCTTGAACTTTTGCAGCTCTTTCAAAGATTCGTGTACCTGTTGCGCGTGAACCTGTAAACGTAACAAAGTGCGTATGAACACTATCAACAAGATAGTCGCCAATTTCTTTTGGATCACCAGGTACAAAATTCACAACACCTTTTGGTAAACCTGCTTCTTCTAATACTTCCATTAACTTATACGCTGTTAACGGGGTATCTTCTGCAGGTTTTAAAAGAACTGTATTACCAGCAACAACTGGCGCTAAAGTAGTACCCGCCATAATTGCAAATGGGAAGTTCCATGGTGGGATTGTTACCCCAGTACCAATTGGTTTATAAAAATATTTATTGTGTTCGCCTTCTCTATCTAATACTGGTTTACCGTCTGCTAATTCCATCATTGATCTAGCATAATATTCGATAAAATCAATACCTTCAGCTGCGTCACCAACTGCTTCATCCCATGGTTTACCAGCTTCATACACCATCACTGCTGATATTTCTTCTTTGCGTCGTCTAATAATAGCTGCAACTCTAATTAAAAATTCAGCACGATCTCTGTGCGTCCAACGTTTCCAAGATTTATAAGCTTCATTAGCTGCATCAAAAGCTTTATCTACTTCTTTTGTTGTAGCTTTTGATACTTCAGCAATAACTTCAGAAGTGTTCGCAGGATTGATAGACTGAAATGTATCCTTAGTAAAAATTTTCTCCCCATTAATCACTAACGGAAGTTTTTGATTTAATTCACCTTTAACTTTCTTTAATGCTTCTTTGAATGATTCGACATTGCTATTATCAGTAAAGTCAATGCCTGGTTCATTTGTATAGTTGACAACCATTTTTTCTACCCCCATGTAAGTTTGTAAATAGAAAACTAAAATGGAAAAATTCCATTCTTATTTTTATTGTATAGGTATCACACAACAAATGCAATCGCTTACAATAACTTTTATAAAAATAAATCGTATTTTATGTCTAACTTTTACTTTTAAAAACTGTATTGCGCTTGATTTATATCGTTCAAGTGACTTCCAAAAACACTATCTTTAAATTTTTTACATTTATGAACTTAAAGAAAGTGTTTAATTCGTATAATGTCACATTAAAATTGTTACAACGTCCATTCAATTCAACCATCGTTGAATAATGACATTTATCAAGTCAACAAACAATATTTAATTTTTATGTACTTTTTGACTTTTATTATGTTTATGTGGTTTTTTAACTAACAGTATGATGCCTGCAATTAGCCATAACAATGCTGTAAATATATTTAATGTAAACACACAGACAATTGCAAGTAATATAAATACAACACCTGCAGTTTTTGGTATCTTCTTGATTAATAAAACAAATATTAATGCTAAGATTGTCGTTACAATAACTAAGCCTAAAGCAACGATAAATAATTGACTAATACTATCTAATAATTGTGATGTTTCTGTTTGAGTTAAATTATCGCTAATAGCATCTTGATTTTTAAAAGAACCCATTAAGGAACGTTTAAAACTCCGATCGTTTAAAAATGGTGCAGCAATAGCCATTAAAAAAATCAGTACAAATTGTATGAAAATTCCTAGCCAAATTAGTACTTTTTCCAAAGTACGTTTCATATGCAACCTCCTTTGCAATTTATAATTTTTCATATGTTCTATACCCACAAAAATATGAATCATGCAACGTCATCCATATTATAATATTCGCTAGCATTTTCAATGAATAGTGTCATTGTATTAGGGTAATTTCTTAATATAAATGAAAACAAAGGGATGATTTAACACTATTATGAGTGACAAAAATGCACACGACAGAAAGAAGAAACATAGAAATCTTGTTTATATGATATCTGTTGCAATTATTGTGCTTATAACATTAATTGCAGGTATTTTCCCTAAAAGTTTTGGTAATCACGCACAACAAGTCTACGATTATATAGCAAATAGTTTTGGATGGCTGTTTTTAGTAATTATTTTTATTTTAGATATATTTTTAATTGCGTTAGCCATTTCACGTTATGGTCGCTTTAAATTGGGTGATGATAATGAAGCTCCTGAATTTTCTATGATGTCTTGGATTGGGATGCTCTTTTCTGCAGGTTTGGGTGTCGGCATTGTATTTTGGGGTGTAGCAGAACCATTAACGCATTATTTACATTCTCCATTTCCTGGAAAAACGCCAGACGCTTCATCAGAATCAGCGCGTGTTGCTATGGGCTATACTTTTTTTCATTGGGGTATTTCTCAATGGTCTATCTTCGCAATTGCCGGTTTAACAGTGGCGTACTTCCAATTTAGAAAAAAACGTGATGGTCTCATTTCAACGGCGATGGAACCTGTATTTGGTGAATCTTATAAACGACCATATCGAAATGTGATAGATGTATTAGCCATTATAGCTACAGTAATGGGGATTGCCACATCTATTGGTTTAGGTATTATGCAAATTAGTGGTGGGCTACAACATGTCTTTAACGTTCCTAACAATAATGTTACCAAAATATCAATCACTATTTTAATGGTAGGTATTTTTTTAACATCAGCGATTACTGGTTTAAATAGAGGTGTAAAATGGTTAAGTAATATCAATATTGGCTTAGGCGCAATATTACTTATCTTCATGTTTATTTTTGGTGATTTTAAATTTATTTTAGAATCTTATACATTAGCAATCGGTGATTATCTACGTCATTTCATTGAATATAGTTTACGCATCAGCCCATATACAGGCGATAACAGTTGGATACAACAATGGACTGTTTTCTATTGGGCATGGGTTATATCTTGGTCACCATTTATTGGTGGTTTCGTAGCTCGTGTCTCTCGCGGTAGAACGATTAGAGAATTTGTTATTGGTGTATTAATTATCCCACCTTTAATTTCATTTACTTGGATAGCTGGATTTGGTGGTACAGCTGTTAAAATAGCATTGAATGGTAACGACAATATCGCTAATATTGTCGACAAGGATTATACTGTTGCTCTTTTTGAATTATTATCCAAATTTCCTATCGCTGACATCACAAGTGCATTAGCAATCGCACTTATCTTTATATTTATCATTACAAGTGCTGATTCTACTACACATATTGTTGCGGGTATGGCAACTGGTGGTATTGCTAATCCTAAAATCAAACATAAAATTATTTGGGGCATATTAATTGGTGCTATATCTGTTTCTATGACAATTGCAGGTGGTTTAACGAGTTTACAAACTGCCTCAGTTGTAACAGGTCTACCATTTTCAATTATTTTATTACTCATGATTTTTTCTTTAATGCGTGCATTGAGAAGAGAACCAACAGAACACTTTAAAATGACCTACATCAATGATGATAAAGATTATTCTATACCACTAGAAGAACGCGAAACAAATCATTTAGAAACCGATGAGGATTCCCCGATAGAAGAAAATGAACCAAGTAATCATAACGATAATGGCAAAAACCATGATAAAGATACCAAAAACAAAGATGATTAATCTATCATACTGTTTAAACTCATCCAGCTGACCCAATAAATTACCATTGTTTAATTGAGTATTAAATATCACAAACGGACATCGTATTGAAATCCAAATGTACTTTAATTTCAATACGATGTCTATTTATATTTTCCAAAAGATTCTGAACATTTTATACAACTTATATGCTACTTTTTGCTAAAATGTAGCTAAGACGTTAAATTTAAGGGGATGAACACTTAATGAATTTACAAAACCAACACCCAAGTATATTAAGAAAAATGATTAGTAAAAATGAACTTACAGGTCATACAAGCGGAATGGCTAAAGGTTATGTCCAAGCTAATGTAGTTATATTACCCTCTATTTATGCATATGATTTTTTAAAATTCTGTTTCAGAAATCCAAAAACATGCCCACTTTTAGATGTTTCAGAAATTGGTTCAACCTCTTTTCCTACTTATGGTAAAGAAGCTAACATCACAAATGAAGTAGCACAATATAAAGTATACCGTTATGGCGAATTAGTAGAATCTCCTACTGACATATCTCATTTATTTAATGATGACATGGTCAGTTTTTTGATTGGCTGCAGCTTCACTTTTGAGCATGCTTTGTTGGAGGCGGGTCTACCAATACGTCACATTGAAGAAGAACATAATGTTCCAATGTATATAACAAATATTCCAGCCGCACCAAGTGGCCATTTCTCAGGAAATATCACTGTTAGTATGAGACCGATGACTATGCAACAAGCTATAAAAGCAACAGAAATTACGACACACTTTAAAAATGTTCATGGTACGCCAATACATATAGGAGATCCATCAACAATTGGCATCGAAAACATAACAAATCCTGATTTTGGCGAACCTGTCACGATTAAAGAAAATGAAGTACCAGTATTTTGGGGCTGTGGTGTTACGCCTCAATCTGTTGCGTTAGATGCTAAACCAGAATTGATGATTACACATGCACCAGGACATATGTTTATCACTGACGTCCCAGATAGTCAGTTAAGCGATTAATTTCACATGATACACATTTTTACACACTAATTTTAATGATGGAAATTTAAAAAGCAGCATGATAGCATCCACAAATACTAAATGGCTGCTATATGCTGCTTTTCATTTTTATAATGGTTTTTATGATCAGTATGAAACACGGTTGACTATTTTAAGATTAACATTTACATCATTTACTTATAACGTAGCATTATCGTGCTTCTATCTCTTCTTTCGAAACGACTGGATAATTTTTAAACCAAACTGAACATACATATCCTACGATTAAACCTATAACACCTACAATGGCGCCATAAATAATTATTTTTATCGGGTTATTGAAACCGAACATAACAAGAAAACCTGCGAGCGGGGTAGCTGTACCTGTCGCATCATTAATCATACCTGATGATGCTATCACCGCACCTGCTAAAGCACCACCAATAAAGTTAGCGGTATAGACGGGTACTGGATTGGCTGACACAACATCTGCTTGTGATAATGGTTCAATACAAACTGCAATTCTAGATTTACGATCTCCTAGTTTAAGTTTATTAAACATCGTACCGTTAATGAAAGATGATGCAAATGAAACCATGGCTGCAATTGCCATTGGCATCCCAGTTAAACCTAATAACGCAGTCAATGCCATGGAACTTAATGGTGCCGTTCCAACAACTGTAATGACGCCACCAAGTATAAGACCCATAATAATCGGGTTAATTTCTGTGGAACTTTGAATAATATCCCCAATTTTCAATAATGAATTATTTACTAATGGCGTAATTACAGTAGCTACTAATCTTGCTAGTGGCGCTATAATCAAAATACCCACTATTAAATCTACGCCGTCCGGCACTTTATGTTCTGCAAACTTCATTAAATAACCAATTGCATAACCAGCAACAAATCCTGGTATTAAATCTAAACCGCCACAAGCTGCTGCAATCACTAAAGCATACACAGGCGAAACCCCGATTGCTAAAGCTACCAAACCTGCAGCTGCCACACCGCCAAGTCCACCAGCAGCATCACCAAGATCTCCTAAAAATTTAATACCAAACAGATCTCCACCAACATACTTATGAAAAGCTTCCACTAAAAATGTTGCTATCGCTGCATTAGCTAATGCTCCCATTGCACGCATGCCATTAGGGGCACGATATGTAAATAATGTAAATAACACTAGTACAACGATTAAAAACAAGGTCCCTATTAAAATATCCATGAATCATTCTCCTCTTTCTTTGAACTGCTCACACAATAAATTTGTGCAATAAATCGTTCAATCCTTTCTAAATATGGATGGCAAAGCTACTTGCAAAAAATAAATATTAAAATATTTGAAAATCACAAAATATAAACTTTTCAATTTCCATATTTATATATTCTAACATAATTTTTTATTATATTCCGAACAATTTTATTAATTTCTAATTAAGCTCCGCGGAACATTTTTTAAAACAAATTTAATTTATTTTAAAATTTCACGCAATAATATTTTATTTATCCTATTAAAAAATAAAAAAGAGTCGTAACATGATCCGTTGCAAACGTTGAATCATGTCACTAACTCTTATCGAAAAAGTTCAATATTTAATATCATCATGTCGATGCGTTGTTTTCAATCGTTTTTATTGGTTTTGCCGGAGAACCAACTGCAACTACATTCTCAGGAATATCCTTAGATACAACACTTCCCGCACCAATTACAGAGCCATTACCTATTGTTACTCCAGGTAAGACTATGACATTTGCGCCAATCCATACGTTATCTCCTATTTTTATCGGTAACGCTTGTTCCAATCCTTGATTTCTATCTTGATATGCTAATGGATGTATCGCAGTGTAAAATCCACATTTTGGTCCAATAAACACATGATTGCCCACAAAAATTTTACCACCATCCATAAAATAACAATCATGATTGATAAACACCTGTTCACCTAAAAAAAGGTTATAACCATAATCGACATAAAATGGACTTAATAATTCCAAATTATTTGGTTCAGCATGTAACAATGCCTTCAAAATAGTTTGACGCTTTGCTTTATTGCTAGGTTTCGTTTGATTTAATTCAAAGCATAAGTCTTTAGCTATATTTCTTTCTTTATTCAAATTTTCATCGTAATTTGCGTCATACCATTGTCCAGCTAACATTTTTTCTTTTTCCCTCATATTACATCCCTCACTCATCTATAATAATTCACCAGATTAACTATATCATCGCGTCATGATATTTCTAAATAATTGTCTTACCACTATGCAATATAAGATAACCATTGATACATTAATGTACCTGCATAATTGCCAATCACATAACCTAATGTACCTACAATTAATATAGGTCCGACTAAATCAGTCCAACCTTTACCAATAGCTAATGCAGCTGCAGTAGTAGGACCTCCAGCAGTTGCATTACTTGCAAGTAATATCTCTTCAATGTTGAATTTCAATAATTTTCCTAACAACAAGCTCAAACCCAAGTTAAATATTAAAATTATCATAACAAAAATAAATAACAACGGTGCCGTTTTTACAATCGTAACAAACGAGGCTGGTGTACCTATGACAACAAAGAAAATATAAATTAAGAATGTTCCAATTTCAGAGGCACCTGCTAATTTTTCAAAGAAGTCTCCCCAAATTGCAACGATGACAAGTGTTAAAGTTGTAAGTAAGAGATAGAAATCCCCAAAAAATGACACAAGTATAGTTAAGAGCAAATTACTTTGAGGTACAACATGTTGTATTAATTCAGAAAGTTTAAAACTGATTGCAACGATTGCTATTGCTGCAGCGATTGAAAATGCGATATCTAATAATTGAATTTTTTTTGGTTGCCAAAATGATTGTTGTGTTGCCGGTGTATGATCACTATGATAATGTGTTTTAAAGTGTTTTTTAATAAACGGAATGGATGGTATAGCAATTAATAACAGAAAATATAATGCCATGACACTATTATCTGCAACAACTGTGGATGAAACCATTTCTCCAGGCGTTTTTAATTTGGAACTTAATGCCGCAAAATTCACACCCCCACCAATGTAACTTCCAGTCATCATCGCCCCTATTTTTGATAAATAAGGCACTGAATGATTTAATATAATAAAAGCTACAGTTGTCCCTATCATGGTCCCTATTGACGCAATTAAAAAAATAAATAACAATCGCCGACTTTCTTTCCAAATTTTTAATATATTTGAACTAAAAAGTAGCAACGGTATAGATAAAGGAACAATATAATCCCACACGGTATCATAAACTGGTGCACTCGTTGGGATAACTTTAAAGTTAGAAAGTAACATCGCTCCTACCAATGCAATAATCGCTCCTGAAATCGTACTTGCCCATTGATATCGTTGTTCTAAAAAGATACTTATTGTGGCCCAAACTATAATAATCGCCCATAATACCCATGTATCATCTTTTCCTACTAGTGTACCCAAAACCATAAAATCACTCCCCTTTATTTTGCATGCATAAGATTAAATTTATTCTAACAATAAAACAGTTGTTTTTTTACAATTTTCTGAAAAATAAATTGTCATTACTTTTCCAACTTGATATTCTTACTAATGCAAGGGTACAAACAAGGGGGATTTTTATGAAACAAAAAATTGGTTTGATACTAGGACCGTTGCTTTTTCTTACTTTTTATTTTATTCCTGAGATTACTGGGCTAGATGACGCTCCTAGGGCCGTACTTGCTGTAACACTTTTTGTCGCCACGTGGTGGATTACAGAAGCGATTCCTATTCCGGCTACTTCACTCATACCACTTATTCTACTACCTTTAAGTGGAGGCACAGACGAACAAGTAGCTGCAAGTGCTTATGCTGATCCGATCGTCTTTATGTATATGGGGGGCTTCATTATTGCCTTGGCAATTGAAAAATGGAACTTACATAAACGTATCGCTATGACGATTATCGCTATGATGGGTTCTAATAGCAATAGGATTATTTTAGGTACCATGATTGCAACGGCATTTATATCGATGTGGATTTCAAATGCTGCAACAGCCTTAATGATGTTACCGATTGCATTGGCTTTAATACATGAAATCCAAAACGCACAATTTTTAAAGCCTGAGTCAGCACATAAGTTCAGTAAAGCTTTATTACTTACGGTCGCTTATTCCGCTTCTATAGGTGGTCTCGCAACATTAATTGGCTCAGTGCCAAATGCAGTTTTTGCTGCAATCGCTTCTTCAAGCTTAAATAGAACAGTTTCTTTTGCACAATGGATGATTTTTGCATTACCATTAACAATTATATTACTTATCATATTATATTTGTTAATGACAAAATGGCTCTTTAAAATTGAAGATGCAGATCAAATATCTTCTGATTTTGCTAAAAAATCATTACGTGATTTAGGACCTATGAGTCTAGAAGAAAAATTAACAGGTATTGTATTTCTATTTGTCAGTATATTATGGATTTGTGGTAGCCTGCTTCCATCTTCTCTCCACTTATCAGATACAGTTATTGCAATGATAGGTGCAGTGCTTTTATTTTTAATTCCAGCTAAATCCCACAAAGGTGGTTTACTTGTTTGGGATGATATGAGCAAACTCCCTTGGGGTATATTACTATTGTTTGGTGGCGGTCTTTCGTTAGCTGCTGCTTTTGAAGACTCTGGTTTAACAAAGTGGTTTGGGGGTATGCTAGGCGTTGTAAAACCGTTGCCACTCATTTTAATTGTTATCGTGCTTACGACTGGCATTTTATTCCTTACCGAAGTGATGTCTAATACAGCCGTATCAAATATGTTAATGCCAATCAGTATTGGATTTGCTGCAGCTATCAGCCAAGACCCTTTCATAATTATGGGTATTGTAGCAGTATCATCAACATGTGCTTTCATGTTGCCCATTTCAACACCACCAAATGCAGCGGTATTTAGTTCTGATGAATTAGAAATGAAAGATATGGTAAAAGCTGGTTTTATATTAAATATATTCACCATTATTGTCATATCACTATTTGCTTATTTCTGGTTACCAATTGCTTTTGGTCTCTAATTGAAACTTTAATTAGAATTGATAACCATATATTTTCATAAGCACGTCGTATACAACTAAGGTACGATAGTATGTAAATACTCTGGACGCATGTCACAGACTAAATTTTCATTTATAATATATGTATTATCATTAAAAGGAGTCATTACTTATGAAAACAATCATCAAAGGTGCAATAGCAGTCCTCTTAATCTTAGGTGTCGTAAAAACATTTCAAGATCACGATATCGTAGCAGAAACTACAAATTATTATCAACAATTTAAAGAAGGAGAAATACTACAAAATATTGAAAATGTTAACTTTGACTCTTTAAAAAATATCAATGTCGATGATTTCATTCCTTCAGATTTCTTTTAGCATTTTAAAACGTATGCATCAAACTTGACGCCTTAGTTATAAATGATTAACATACTTTTTAGATATAGATGTACATGCAACCTAGCATCTCTCAATTCAAAACTAGATCATTAACATTTCTATGTTAAATATCATATTAACAATACACGCTCAACTTTAGAAAACTTTACAAACATTACAAAAGTACTTTCATCTTTCAAAGGATTTTACAATTGCTATAAAATATAACAAAACACTTTCGTTCAATTCATGCTTTTGCATGAATTGATATGAAAGTGTTTTTTACTACTACTTAATATAGAAGGTATTATCAAAGTCTATCCCCTTAAGGGCTACAAAATGATAATGCTAAATCAAATATTTCAATTAACTTTAAAACAAGACACACCCTACATTCATTACTAATTTTATAGAGTAAGTTTTACTATCAAAGTTGCAGTAAGTTGTTATTTCGTTAGTCCATAATAATCAAGCTACACACTATACTTAAGAAGTAATATAATCACCGCCATTTACATGAATGACTTGTCCTGTAATGTAAGAACTATCTGCATAAGACGCTAAAAATACATACGACGGTGCTAGTTCTGCGGGTTGTCCTCGACGCCCCATTGGCGTTTCTCCACCTTGATGTGCTACTTTTTCTTCTGAAAATGTAGCAGGTATTAAAGGTGTATATATCGGACCAGGTGCAACAGCATTTACACGTACGCCCCGTTCTATCAAACTTGTCGCTAAAGATCTTGTAAACGCTACAATTGCCCCTTTGGTTGCTGAATAATCAATAAGATGCGCTGATCCTCTATATGCTGTTACACTTGTAGTATTGATAATGGCATCACCGTCTGCTAAATGTGGCGCTGCTGCTTGAGATAAAAACATCATGCCAAAAATATTAGTTTCAAACGTTTCTTTCACTTGCTCTGGCGTAATTTCTTGAAAACTATCCTGTGGAAATTGAACGCCACCATTATTTACTAAAATGTTTAAACCTCCAAAGTCTTTAACCACTTTATCAATTAATGCTTGAGCGTCTGACACTACCTTTAAATCATGTGCATAGGCTTTAGCTTTTACACCTATTCCTTTCAAATCATCCACTACTTTTTGAGCATCTTCATGTTCATCATAATAGCCAATAGCAACATTTGCACCTTCTCTTGCAAATAGCATCGCTACAGAACACCCAATGCCAGAATCACCGCCAGTAATCAGAGCAACCTTGCCCGTTAATTTGCCACCGCTTTTATAACCTTCCATCTCTGTTATAGGCTGTGGATTCATCTCTTTTTGAATACCTGGTTGTTTGTTTTGTGTATAACCTTTAATTTGCTTATGAAATTCTAATAAATTCATCATTATACCCCCATGTGTAATCATTGTGTCGTGTACTACATACCACGAATAGACAACGACAAACATATTAAAAAAACCCGATACATAAACTAAAAATGCTGTGAATCATGTTATATGTTTATAACTTCATTCACAGCATTTTATTTAAGCTTATTAATAGAATGTTTTATTTTTTAAATTGAATGTTTTACAATTCGGCTTGAATGTATAAAAGACATAATTGCAAATATACAATACACAATTGAATATACTATCATGACAACATAAACTGGTGTCATACTTGTCGCATTATAAATCCCCATAAAAGCTTTTGCTGCAAAGTAAGCATGCATCAGTGACACAACTAAAGGTAAGCCAAAGTTGAAAATTACTTTTAACCCTAGTCCTTTCAACATATCCTGATGAGTATAACCAATTTTTCTTAAAATGCGAAAGTTCGGGATTTCATCTTCAGTCTCATCCATTTGTTTAATATAAATAATACATCCTGCTGCCACTAAAAATGCCAAACCTAAAAATGAAGTGACAAATAATAAAATGCCGACACTTTCATTCATTTCTTGTTTTATCATACCTTGTGATTGGATACTCGGTTCAATAGATTGTGCAATTTTCGTTGCTTTTGTCAAATCTGTATGATGTTTCAAATCATAACCGTATTGTTTATTCGTTTCTTTACCTTCTTGCTTGATTTGCTCATATTTATCCGAGCTGACTAATAATACTGGACCACCATAACTTACTTCGCTCATAAATGTCGCTTTATTACTGTCGCCAATCACCTTGAATGTTTCCGTATGACTATTTTTTAACTGAATCTCTTTATTTAAATCATATTTTACTATTCCAGAACCAGCTGCTAAGTTAATCAATTTAGCTTTATTTCCAGAAACTGCTTTATCATTAAAGTATTGATTGCTCGTAACAAACAAGGTTTTCATATTACCCATATTTGATTTTTGAAATACTTGATCATTTAATATATCGCCACGTGTCACTTCTTTATAGTCTTTCTTTACTTCAATGTGTGCTTTTTGTAATTTACTTTCAAATTGTTTTGCTTGTTTACTATCTTTAAAATTTAAGTCATGAGGTGCCATTAACTTTGTATTTTCATCCATCGTTGATTTACTAATTGCACCAAAACATAATACCGTTACGGTTACCGCTGAAATAGTTGCAATGATTGTTAATGATAATGCATTTTTCTTCATTCTGTGCATGATAGATGATGTAAACACAACGTCAGTGATTGACACATTGCCTTTTTTTGAACGTTTTAACGTTTTAAATATAAGCGAAACGGAACTACGGAAAAATAAATATGCCCCTAACACCGTTAAAAATAAAATGATAAATGGTGAATAGATAACCATATTGAGAAACTTACCAAACATTTCTGTTGAGATATAATATCCTACACCAATCATCACAATACCTAACACACCGAAGATCACTTCGATCACAGTGATTTGAGATTTGGTTGCTTCTGTGCGTGCATTGTCATTCATCATCATTAAAATACTACGCTTACGTAAAAAGATAAAGCTTTGTATGAGTATGAGTACAAATGACACCATAATAAGCATCAATGTTTGTATGACTGCTGGCAATTGGAACGATAACGATACGCTCATATTGATGTCTAATATTTTGAGCACGATCATCAGCAGCAATTTCGAACCAAATATGCCGATAATCATGCCGATAACGCCAGTTAATAAAAGCATCATCGCTTGCTCAATGACTAACATTCTCATGATGTTGTTTCTTGTTAAACCAATCAATTGATACAGCGCAAATTCACGCGTTCTACGCTTAATAAATAGTTGGTTTGCATACATTAAAAATATAACAATTATAAAGAATAAAAATACTGCGCCAATTTCTGAACCTTTTTGAATTGTCTTTAATGATTGCTCATTATTAATACTATTTGTATATTTTAAAGTTACAAAACTAAAATATAAAACGATACTGACAATTAAGGAAAATAAATACATGGCATAATGTCTAACGTTTTTCCTTAAATTCTTGATAACGATTTGATTAAAATTCATTTGCCACACCACCTAAGGCAGTTTGCATGTGAATGATGTTTTTATAAAATGCTTGATTACTATCCTCACCTTGATATATTTCTGAATGTATATCACCATCTTTTAGCATAATGACACGATTTGAATAACTAGCTGCAACGGGGTCGTGAGTGACCATTACGATGGTAGCATTCGTCTTTTGATTTAACTCTTCCAAACGGTTTAGTAAGTCTTGTGCACTTTTTGAATCTAAGGCACCCGTTGGTTCATCTGCAAAAATAATAGCAGGTTTGTGTACTGAAGCCCTTGCCGCAGCAGTACGTTGTTGTTGTCCTCCAGATATCTCATTTGGATATTTATGGCCCAGTTGACTAATACCTAATGCTTGCGTGACTTCGTTATAATTTTGCTCTTTTTCTTGTTTAGATAATTTTTGAATAGATAGTGGTAACATTATATTTTCTTTAACAGTTAATGTATTAAGCACACTATAATTTTGGAAAATAAAACCTATTTCTTTTTTACGAAAGTCTGCTAATGCTTTATTACTCATTTTATTAATTTGATGACCATTAATTTCAACAGTACCACTCGTTATATAATCTATGGAACTAATCACATTAAGCAATGTCGTTTTTCCAGAGCCTGATGGCCCCATAATCGTCACAAATTCACCTTTTTCTATTGCAAAATCTATGCCTTTGAGTACTTCTTGTTTTCTATGTTTATTACCATAATTTTTAGTTAATCCTTCTACTTTAAGAATAGACATGTGTTACACTCCTTCAATCACTTTACTTTTATTTATATTTGTATCATAGCGAATTCACTTTATTTTCTCGTTTGATTTTACTAACAAATACATATTTTCAAATTACAAAACTGTCACATGTTTATTTCGTAATAAATTATATTTTTTAAAATTTTTTTGTCATAAAGTACTATAAACTTTTTTTATGCTATGTGCTATACTATTAAAATTGACTTTTAATAAAGGAGCACAGTTTATGCTAAATAAATTAAAGAAAGAATGGTTCACTGCACCAGGTACAAATATATTAGCAGGTATTGTTGTAGCACTTGCGTTAATTCCTGAAGCAATCTCATTCTCTATCATTGCAGGTGTAGATCCAATGGTTGGATTATATGCCTCGTTTATCATCGCTGTTGTCATTTCATTAGTTGGGGGTAGACCCGCAATGATATCAGCTGCTACTGGTGCTGTTGCTTTAGTTATTGTGCCATTAGTTCGAGATCATGGTATTCAATATTTACTTGCTGCCACCATTTTAATGGGAATCATTCAAATCATCTTTGGGTTGTTAAAAATAGGTAGACTTATGAAATTTATTCCAAATTCTGTAATGATTGGGTTTGTGAACGCATTAGCTATAATGATATTTATGACACAACTTAAACATATCTTTGGTATCTCCATGCCTACATACTTATTTGTCATTATCACACTATTAATCATTTATTTATTACCTCGTGTGTTCAATCGTATACCTGCACCATTAATTGCTATCGTCGTATTAACAATCGCATATTTAGTTACCGGGGCAGACGTTAAAACGGTTGGAGATTTAGGCGAAATTAAAAAAAGCTTACCGCAATTAATAATCCCAAATGTACCATTTAATATGGAGACTTTTAAAATTATATTTCCCTATGCCATATCAATGGCAATCGTAGGTCTTGTAGAAAGCTTATTAACCTCACGCATCGTCGATCAGGCAACCGATAGTTATAGCAACAAGAATCAAGAAGCTCGTGGACAAGGTATCGCAAACTTTATCACAGGCTTTTTCGGTGCAATGGGAGGTTGTGCTATGATTGGACAGTCGGTTATTAATGTGCGCTCAGGTGCAACCACACGACTTTCCACATTTACAGCGGGTGTATTTTTAATTATCTTAATTATGGTCTTTGGTGACTGGGTTGTTGAAATTCCAATGCCAATTTTAGCAGGCATCATGGTGATGGTTTCGGTAGGTACATTTAACTGGGGATCATTTAAATTTATTCAAAAAGCCCCACGTTCTGATGCATTTGTGATGATATTAACGGTCGTTATCGTTTTGTTCACAAGTAATCTAGCGCTTGGCGTCATTGTTGGTGTTATCATCAGTGCATTATGTTTTGCTACAAAGATATCCAATGTTTCTGTCCAATATGAGGAACAAAATCATCACGTCTATTATAAAGTTAAAGGACAAATTTTCTTTGTCTCTATCGATTCTTTAATGAATCAATTAGATTTAGAAATAAGAGATCAAACAATTTATCTCGATTTTAGCCAAGCACATCTATGGGATGATTCAGCTGTCAATGCAATAGATACTTTAATAGAAAATTATAAAAAGAAAAATAATATGATTTATGTAAAACATCTTAATAAAGACAGCCGTAAAATTGTTTCTGAACTCAGCAAAGTCAATCAGCAGCAACATCTAATATAACTTTGATTTAAATCATAAGCTAACATCACTTGTTACATACATACTGATGTTAGCTTATTTTGTTTCAAACAAACACATTGACTTTTATACCTATAGGGGGTATATTAAATTTAACAGATGACATACAAATAGCGTTTCGTTATAAATCTATAAAACAAAAGGAGGCAGTCACTGAGATGAGTAACAACAAAAAAACGACACTAGGCATTACGGGCATGACTTGTGCCGCGTGTGCAAACCGTATCGAAAAGAATTTAAATAAAATGGAAGATGTCACAGCAAATGTCAATGTCACAACCGAGAAAGCAACGATTGAATATAATTCAGATCATACTTCAATCGATGCTTTAACTCAAAAAATTAAAGATACAGGTTATGATGTTGTCACTGAAAAAGCTGATTTAGATGTCATCGGTATGACTTGCGCTGCATGTTCAAATCGTATTGAAAAAGTTCTTAATCGCACTGACGGTGTTGAACAAGCCAACGTCAATCTCACAACCGAAAATGCAACGATAAATTATAATCCAGAAGTGACATCTATAGATGAATTGATAAAGAAAATACAAAACATCGGCTATGATGCAAAAACCAAAGCAGCTCCTTCAGAAAAGAATTCACGCAAAGCTCAAGAATTAAAAGGGAAACGAAACAAATTAATCATTTCAGCCATCCTTTCTTTACCTTTATTATTGACGATGTTTGTCCATTTATTCGGACTACCATTACCGAGTTTCTTAATGAATCCCTGGTTTCAATTCATATTAGCTACACCTGTTCAATTTATAATTGGTTGGCAATTTTATGTAGGCGCTTATAAAAATCTACGAAATGGCTCAGCCAATATGGACGTATTAGTTGCTTTAGGTACGAGCGCAGCATTCTTTTACAGTATTTATGAAATGATAAAATGGTTGAGCAATACAAATGATACACCTCATTTGTATTTTGAAACGAGTGCCGTATTAATAACACTTATCTTATTTGGTAAATATTTAGAAAGTCGTGCCAAAACACAAACTACCAATGCTTTAAGTGAATTGTTAAGCTTACAAGCCAAAGAAGCACGTATAATCAGAAATGGTAAAACACAGATGGTGCCACTCAGTGAAGTTGTTGTGGGAGATTATATACAAGTAAAACCAGGAGAAAAAATACCAGTTGATGGTCAAATAATTAAAGGTATGACTGCGATAGATGAATCTATGTTAACCGGTGAATCTATCCCTGTTGAAAAAACATTAAACGATAATGTGATAGGATCAACAATGAATAAAAACGGTACGATTACAATAGAAGCAACAAAAGTAGGAAAAGACACTGCTTTATCTTCTATTATTAAAGTAGTTGAAGACGCTCAAGGTTCAAAAGCGCCTATACAACGTTTAGCTGATACGATTTCTGGTTACTTTGTTCCTATTGTCGTAGGCATTGCTATACTCACATTTATCATTTGGATTGCTTTTGTTCAAACGGGCCAATTTGAACCTGCGCTTGTAGCAGCAATCGCTGTATTAGTGATCGCTTGCCCATGTGCATTGGGCCTCGCAACACCCACTTCAATTATGGTGGGTACTGGTAAGGCTGCTGAAAATGGTATTTTATTTAAAGGCGGCGAGCACATAGAACGTACACACCAAGTCGATACAGTTGTTCTAGATAAAACAGGAACAATCACAAACGGTAAACCAATTGTGACTGATTTTGAGGGTAATAATGAAACCCTACAACTATTAGCTAGCGCGGAAAAAGATTCTGAACACCCATTAGCTGAAGCAATCGTCAATTATGCAAATGAAAAAAACATCGACTTATTAGAAACATCTGCTTTTGAAGCCGTACCTGGACACGGTATTCAAGCAATGATTCATAACCAAGACGTATTTGTTGGCACACGTAAATTCATGAAAGATGCGCATATAGATGTTTCAATGTATGAAGATAATTTAGTTAAATATGAATACGAAGGTAAAACGGCTATGCTCATTGCTATTAATCAAACACTGCAAGGTGTGATTGCAGTCGCTGATACAGTCAAAGACTCTGCCGAGGAAGCAATACAACAACTACACGAATTAGGTATTTCCGTAACAATGCTTACAGGAGATAATGCACGAACAGCACAAGCGATTGCTAAACAAGTAGGTATAGACGCTGTAATTTCAGAAGTATTACCAGAAGAAAAAGCTTCAAAAATCGCTGAACTACAAGATAATAATAAAATTGTTGCTATGGTTGGAGATGGCGTTAATGACGCACCAGCATTAGTTCAAGCCGATATTGGTATTGCTATTGGTACAGGTACAGAAGTAGCAATAGAAGCAGCGGATGTCACTATTTTAGGCGGAGAATTATTATTAATTCCTAAAGCAATCAAAGCTAGTAATTCAACGATAAGCAATATCAGACAAAACTTATTTTGGGCGTTCGGCTATAACGTTGCCGGTATCCCTATTGCCGCTTTAGGTTTACTTGCACCATGGGTAGCTGGCGCAGCTATGGCATTAAGCTCCGTAAGTGTAGTAACCAATTCGCTTAGATTAAAACGAATGAAATTATAACTCAATTTTGTAATAATACTAATAATAAATATCCTTAATTTAAGGAGGTGATTCTTATGGCAACAGAAACAATTAAAGTTGATGGCATGAGCTGCGATCATTGTAAGCATGCAGTAGAATCTGCGCTGACGAATCTAAATGGCGTATCAACAGCTGATGTAAACCTTGAGGCTGGTAATGTTGAAGTCAATTTTGACGACAATAAAGTTACAATGACAAGCATGAAAGATGCTATCGAAGATCAAGGCTATGATGCTAAATAACCTGTACATTTATAAAATAAGGGCTGAGACGAAATCAAACGTCTTAGCCCTGTTTTTATATTACCTATTTAATTAACGCGAAGTTTACTATCCCCTGTATATATTACCTCTAATGTTGCATCTAGCGCATCCACAATAAGATTTTTCACAGCTGCATCTGTATAAAAAGCAATATGTGGAGATAGAATGACATCTTGTCGCTCTATCAATTCAACTAATACTGCATCATCCAATTGTGTATTGCGTTGATCACTTGGGAATAAGCCTTTCTCACCTTCATAAGTGTCTAATGCTGCTCCTTTTAATTTCCCACTATTCAATGCATCTATAAGCGCTTTTGTATCAACAATCGTACCGCGCGCACAATTAATAAATACGGCACCAGTTTTCATTTCTGTAAATACTGTCTCATTAAACAAATATGTATTATCCTTTGTCGCTGGGATATGTACAGTGACAATATCTGCGTCTTTAATTGCTTCACTCATGCTTTCCTGATATGTCAAATACGCTTCGCATGAAATTTGAGGTTCAATATCATATGCTACTACTTCTGAACCAAAACCTTCTGCAAAAATTTTACCAACAATGGAACCAATACGACCTGTACCAATAACTGCAACTTTTAAATCTTTTATAGAACGTGACAAAATACTTGGTTGCCATCTAAAATCATATGTTGCAGTTTTATTTTGTATATCATTAAAATTTCTAATTAAATTTAATGCTTGGGATACGGTATATTCAGCGATTGAATTTGGAGAATATGAAGGTACGTTGGTTATAACTAGTTCATATTGCTTAGCTAACTCAAGATTGTAACTATCAAATCCAGCACTTCTCTGAGCAATTTGCTTAATGCCATAATCATGTAATTTTTTATATACTGTTTCATCTAATTCAATTTGTTGTGACAATGACACCCCATCAAAACCTTTGACACGATCTACCGTTTCCAAAGATAAAATGTCACTATCTAAATCTACTAAAACCTGATTTTTTTCTGACCATTCATTAATAAAAGGGATATCTTCTTCTCTGACACCAAAAAGTTTAATGCTTTTCATTAATCGTTTCACTCCTAATCTGCTTCATATAAATGTTTTAATGATTGAATGCGTTCTGCGGCTTCCATTAAGCTATCATCATCCACTGCTAATGAAATACGTACATAGTGCCGCCCATGTTCACCAAATGGAACACCTGGCGCAACCAAAATGGATTTTTCTTTTAATAAATACGTTTCAAATGTTTCACCATCATAATGTTTAGGGGTTTTCAACCATAAAAATATGCCACCATTCATGGGTTCAAAAGGGATTCCCACTGCATTCAATTTAGCAGTGAACTTATCTCTACGAACTTTAAATATTTCATTTTGACTCAAGAGGAAATCATCATAGTGATTTAAAGCAAAGGTAGCCGCATCTTGCAGTGCACCAAACATACCAGCGTGCGTATGTGTTTGATATTTTTTCAATGCTTGTATCATATCTTTGTTTCCTACAGCAAAACCAACTCTAAAACCTGACATATTATATCCTTTTGATAAAGAGAAAACTTCTATTGCTAAGTTTTTAGCACCCTTTGATTGTAAAATACTTGGATTTTTATAATCAAAACCAAATGCACTGTAGGCAAAATCATGAACAATTTTAGTTTTTGTGCCTTGAAATTGTTTAATTGCTTTATCAAACACATCTTTTGTAGCAACTGAACCTGTAGGATTATTTGGATAAGTTAGATAAACTAAGCGCGTATTCAATAAGACATCTTTATCTATCGTATGCCATTGTGGCAAATAATAAGGTGGCTTTAACACAAGTGGTTGTGGCTTAGCATCTGCCAATAATACACCTGCTAAATAATCTGTATAACCTGGATCAGGAAGCAGCACATTTTCCCCTGGATTAACGATGCATGTAGGCAAAGCGACTAAGCCGTTTTTCGTACCATATAAGATACAAACTTCTTCATCCTTATCTAATTCAACCTCATATTGTCTT
The DNA here is from genome assembly GCF_041008415.1 of Staphylococcus cohnii species complex 1663. Lineage (NCBI taxonomy): Bacteria > Bacillati > Bacillota > Bacilli > Caryophanales > Staphylococcaceae > Staphylococcus > Staphylococcus cohnii species complex 1663. The sequence continues at coordinate 159,348 of NZ_JBFDVL010000006.1, read as the reverse complement.
TTATAAAAATCCACGATTGCTTGCTTAAATGTTTCTTTCCCATGAAAAGCGACATATTTTTGATTTTCTGGTTTATAGATGGCTTCTGCGTAACAATCAAGAATACCTTTAGGCGTTGCACCATCAGGTATACCTACTGCCATATTAATCAATGGCAAAGGACCAGGCTCTATTTTACGCCCCATCGTTTTGCCAAAGTAACTATCCGGAATTTGTGATAATCGATCTGATATTACCATTAAAAGTCCTCCTTAAAATAAAAAACTATATGCCCCTTAAGTGACATATAGCTCTCACATGACACTTATCTATCAAGTATTTTACTTGTTGAATGTAGCACAGTACTTATGATAATAGATAAGTCTGTTGCTGAAGTTTCAACGGGTCAAGTCCCTCCACTTCTCTGGATAAGTTACTTTATAATTAAATTAATATTAATTTTATCAGAATATTCTAACATGTCAATATAAAAAAAGAGTGACTCGCTTGAGTCACTCTTTATCTATATCACCAAACAGAACTCGTTCAGCGTTATAGATTTTACCACCAACCGTGGTTTTTACGGAATTCTAATGCTGCTGCTTCAGAACCGTAACGTTGTTTAGCATAGTTTAACATACCTTTAGTTTGATCTGCTACTGAACCAGTACCCCATGATTCTTTAGTTTGGCCTAAACCTCTATATCCTGCTGGGTTAACCGCATTTGGATTACCACTTGATTCAGGCATTACAATTGAATTCCACATAGCTTCTGATCCACCAGCCGCTAAGAATTGTGCTTTAACTGATCCACCAGTTGAAGCTGCTGATGCTTGAGCTGTTTTATATGTTTGCGTAGCTGCACTTGTTTGTGCTGTTCTAACATTTGTAGTTGCTGAAGCTTTGGGTGCTTCTACTGCTGCTGGAGCAGTGTATGATTGTTGTGAACGTACTTCACTTGCAGATTTTTCATTTGTATTAACACTAACTTCTGAACTTACATCTTGTGTAGTGTTAGGTGTTGAAGCTTGTGCACCAACTGCATGGTATTCCCATGACCATGTATTACCGTCTGATGTAAAAGTAAACTCGTTACCATCTAGTACAAAATTATAGTTATACGCACCAGCGTGTAATGGTTTTTGATTTAATTCAGCTGAATCATTTAATGCTAATTCTGCTAAATGTGCTTTGTCGATGTTTTGTTCTGAAGCGTGAGCTTGATTGTTGTCAGATGCTGCTGCATATCCTGTTACGCCTAATGCTACTGCTAATGATGAAGCTAAAATTGATTTTTTCATAATAAAATAAATCCTCCAAATTTAATTTCTAATAAAATATATTTTCGATAACTTTTTTGTCGTATTTGCTAAAATTCTTTAAATTTTATGTTTTGTTTTTTGACCATAGTTAATATACCACATATTTTTATCAAACATATTACACTTACATAACAAAACTTTACAAAAATTATTCTGATTTGTAACATTGCAATCTTTTGTAATCATTTTATACAACGTTCTCAAATAATTATTATTGCTCGTATGATTTATAGATACTGGCATAAAAAAGTGTTTTCACTTGAATCACTTCATTTTTTATATTGTCTGAAAAATTACAAACAACCGTTTTGTTACATAACTGTAATAATATATTTCGATATATTTTTTATATATTGGGGTCAAACTTGCAAATTTTTTTGTACAAAATTAAAAAAGACCTTTGATTTGAGGCCTTTTTTAATGTTTTCTCTTACATTTTAACTATACGTATTTTCAATATATTACATTAATCAAGCATATATCTGCTTATTTTATGCTAAAAATTTAAATACTTCCTTATTATATAATTTCAAAACTTTCATATAGAACATATGGATTAAGAAACCTATCATAAACGGAACGACAAAAAAAGCGATAAATACATATAATAGATTAAGTAGTAACGGCGCTTCCATATGTCTAAATGCACTGATTGGCCCAACGAGTCCAATGATACCAAAACCTGCAGATTCTTTGGTACCTGCAATACCTAGCAATGCACCAAAAAAACCAGTGATTAGCGCATTGGTAAAGATAGGTAATAAAATGATAGGATGTCGAACCATATTAGGAATCATCATTTTTACACCACCTAAAAATATTGTGATAGGTACACCTGATCGATTTATTTTCATCGTACCTGCCACGAGAACTCCTTCACATGCTACGATACCTAATGAGGCTGAACCTGCTGCTAAACCACTAATACCAATAGCTAATGCTGTAGCCACTGTAGAAATTGGTGAAATGATGATGAAACTAAAGACAAGTGCAATAAGCATTGACATTATGATAGGTTGTAATTCTGTAAATGTATTAACTAAGTTACCGATACCAGTCGTAATTAATTGTATGTATGGTAATAACGTCAAACCAATCAAACCTGAAATTACACCAACGATGGTTGGTAAAATAATCAATGTGAGACTACCAAAACGTTCACCAATTACCAATATAAAAAATACTGCAATTGCTGCTGTAATCATTGTATTAATTAAGTCTCCTACTCCAGCAAGTACCCATACGCCATCTTTAAATTGCGCAACACCACTGCCAACAAAAGCTGAACTAGCAACTACAGCGGTCGCTAAAGGCGTTAAACTAAAGCGCATTGCAATCAAAGCACCTACCAATAGTGGAACTGTAAATTGAATACCTAAAACAACCTGTAGTAAAGATTCAAAAATGGCATGTTTCGGCGCTAAAAGCTTAAACACCTCACCTAAAATAGCATTAGGTATGAGCCCAGCAACAATTGCAATTGCTACTCCAGATAATACATTATTAATAAATTGTTTCGGACTTACTTTAATCATTGTGTGCCTCCTATGTTGTGATAAATAAAATATACCATATTATCGCAATTTTCAGAATATTTATTTATGTAAAATTTTCCATTTCAAATTAAAAATGTAGTTAAGTATATTCTCAAAATTTTCCAACTCTACAGTATGCTTACAAATCACAAAAATTGCACACAAAATACGGACAGACATTCATATCTATTGCATGAACTTGTCTATCCGTATACTTTGGTTGCTATTCAAAACGATATTGAACCTTGTTGTCGCTAAAATTTAACATACTCTAGTACATGCGTATTATTGATGAAACCGTGTTATTAACATACCTTATTTTTCGTCCATGAATTCACGCGTCAATACTAAACCTTGTGTTGCATTCTCAAAAAATTCTAGCTTTTGTAGTGTATTTTGCTCTGGCAAGTGTTGCTCAAATTGTTCCCATATCCAAAAGGCAATATTTTCAGCAGTTGTATTCATTGATGGCAATGTTTCATTAACGAGTTGACCATCCAAATAAGTTGCGATTTTTTGATTATATATTTTATCTACTTCATTAAAATCTAATGCCAATCCGGTATCGTCTATTTCAGATAAAATTTCAATATCGAACTTATAATGTTGATTTGCTAAATCTTTGTGTGCTGTTTGACTGAAATATATTCGATTATCACAAGTGAATTCATAATAATTTTTAATAAGCACTGCATTACTACGGTATTTAAATTGTTCGGGTGGTTGTACTTGATCAAAATTCGTCATAGTTAAAATCTCCTTTTCAGCATTATATTTATCTATACCCTTTAAGGTAGAATATATGACCTCTGAGACCTCTGATGTTTTTAATATTAAATTTTAGGCTATAGAAAAATAATTGAAATAATTCAAATTAAAGGAGTATTTTATGACTATTCAAATACAACGCATTTATGAAAAACCACTTAAAGAAGGCGTTCGTGTACTTGTAGACCGTGTTTGGCCAAGAGGTATATCAAAAGATCAGGCCAATTTAGACCATTGGCTAAAAAATATTGCACCTACAGCCGAGTTAAGAAAATGGTTTAATCACGATCCTCAACTTTATGCTGCATTTAAAGAAAAATACGAGAAAGAATTACGTGAAAATGAGGAACAACAAGAAGCTTTTAATGAATTGCAAGATATTATTGCTAACAGTAAGCAAGATGTCATTTTGCTATATGGTGCAAAAGATGAGCAACATAACCAAGCAATTGTGTTGCAACAATTATTACAATAAGGTGTGAGTACGATGACTCAGTGGCAAATTGATATAAATGATCCGGCTGTACAAACACTTATGAATCAAGATGAGACACTTGCAAAACTTATAAAGCAAATTGGCAACATAGAAATAACACTACGTACCAATCCGCTAAAATCGTTAATTCGTTCTATCATTGGACAGCAAATTACCAATACTGCCGCTTCAGCAATTTTCCAAAAATTTTCAGATGCTATACACAATCAATGGACCCTTGAATCGATTTTAAGTTTGAAGGAAACACAAATGAAACATATTGGTCTTTCAAAAACTAAAATCAACTATATTCAAAATTTGCTTGCATATATAGAACAAAATAAATTGGATTTTGCTAATTTACATGAATTAGATGATAAAACTGTAAAACAAGTTTTAACACAGGTCAAAGGGATTGGTCGTTGGACATCAGAAATATTTTTAATTTTTACATTAAAACGCGAAAATATATTGCCCATTTTTGATGTAGGTTTACAGAGAGCTGCACAATGGCTATATCAAACCTCAACCGCAGAAAGAAAAAAACAGCTCACTCTCTGTGCAAAACAATGGCATCCATATGCTTCATATGGAGCATTTTACTTGTGGGAAGCAATTCATCGAAATTTATTAAATTACGATTCTATTGACTCAGTTATAGATAAATCAACTTCTTAATAAGTTAATTTTATAGTTCCTAACTATGCCTTCAATATGGTAGAACAAAATTATATAAAATAATTTTGTTCTACCACATTGTTATCATTACATTATTTGGTAAATTGTGCCGTGATAGGCTAAAATATTTTCTAGACATTTATTGCTTATACAAACTTTTTTCACCTTTTGGCAATGATTCTATAAATTTTCTTGGGTTTTCCGCATAATCGTTGCCAACGCCACCTTTCATTCTTTGGAAATGTAGATGCGGTCCTGAAGTTTGAGAACCAGTATTACCAGAAAGTGCGATGATTTTTCCAGCTTCAACTTTGTCTCCAGGTTCCACTTTAAATTCATTTAAATGCATATACCATTGATGGTATACACCATTTTCTTCCCTAATTTGCACTACCTTACCACCTAACTCATTTTCAAAAGTCCTAGTTACCTTACCATCTGTTGCGGCAGTTACTGGTGTGTTTTTAGCTATACCATAGTCGATGCCATAGTTTTTACCATCAAAGTCATTATATTCATAATCACCAAAAGATTCTGTCTCTCTACTAATATTAAAAATACTTCTATCTGTTTCTTTTTCATCTTTATTTCCATCATTTTGTTGCACTAAATTTTCTCTTATATATCGTTGTACCGTATCTATATTTGTTAATAATAGTATTAACGGCACTAACACAATAATTAATAATAGTATCATTTTAAATGTATTTTTCACTATCTGATTCACCTTTTAAATTATGATATTAATATCATAATAAATGCTTTCATCTATATTTTGCTAATTATTCAACTTAAAATCTTCTCATACTTTCGTACTAAATGAATGGCACAAAAATATCAAAACACTTTTAGTAAACATATATCCATTGAATTCAGATATGAAAATCTCTTGATACCATTAATGTAAAATAAACGTCAATTTCTAATTTATTTTACTAGAAACCGACGTTTATTTTCAGTGACAAATATTTAAGCTCTATGCTTTTCTATTATTTTAATAAAATTTAAGAAATGCTAATGCGCACATTCTTACAAGTGATGTATATTAATATCTTCAAAATTTATGAAGCAATACCTATTCATTTAAATTACACGTTATAACTTTCTAACATATGTTCCATCAAAGTCCAAACGCGTTCAACATCTACTGATGTAGCAAAATATGCATTTTTTTCTTTGTTTGTAACATTATTTAAGTCGACTGACATTGTACCGTAAGTGAGTGAACTTTGATGTTCTATGTCGATATGTGTCTGTTGCATGGTAAATAAGTCTGGCTGCAATAAGTATAAAATTGTACACGCATCATGAATAGGACCGCCATCCATATTAAAATGCGTTTTATACGTAGATTTGAAAAATTTTAGTAGTTCAACAACAAATTTGGATATTTTATTATCAATAGCACTAAATCTTTGAATAACTTCATCTGTTGCTAAAACTTGATGTGTCACGTCTAGCCCAAAAACATTAATGTTAATACCACTTTCAAATACACGTGTAGCAGCTTCTGCATCTACCCAGATATTAAATTCAGCAGTAGGTGTCCAATTTCCGAAAGTACCGCCCCCCATGATAGTAATAGAATCAATGTATTGAGCAATACTAGGATCTTTAATTAATGCGGTAGCAACGTTAGTAAGCGGCCCCGTTGCTACAATTGTTACAGGGTCAGTGCTTTGTTTCAATGTTTTAATGATTACATCTGCAGCGTGATATTGTGTTGGTTTCAACGATGGTACTTCTGGTAATTTAGGTCCATCTAATCCAGAATCTCCGTGAATTTCAGAAGCAAACGAAGCAGGTTTTATGAGCGGACGTGAAGCACCTACTGATACTTCGATATCTCGTCTTCCCATAACTTCTAATACATTAAGTGCATTTTTGGTGTTTTTTTCAACTGCTTGATTTCCAGCTACAGTGGTCACTGCTAGTATATCAAGCGTGCTATGTTTCGCACCTGCAAGAATCAATGCTATCGCATCATCATGACCTGGGTCACAATCCATGATTATTTTTTTAGTCATTTAACACACTCCAATCTTCTTATATAAATATAAATTGTACTAACTTTATCTAAGTATCATTTTGAAGTTAATATTTTATTATTAAACACAACTACCTAAATCGCAACAACATGCTTTCAATTATATTGCTCTGTCTTTTTATACTACTGTTAAATCTATCATACTACTTTTCCATTGCATCCGCTTTTTATTTTTCCGAAAATTCACTTATTTTTATAAAATATCATCTTATTTGTACGAATTATGTTTGCTGTAATTAAAAAAACTGGTAAGTTAGTATCATTAAACAACTTGAGGTGGTCTTAAATGGGAGCAATTTTAATTGGTATATTAGCTGCTTTCTTTTTTTCTATTACATTCATATTAAACCATGCAATGTCTAACGACGGCGGAAGTTGGCTTTTTAGTGCGTCACTACGTTTTATTTTTATGTTTCCGTTTTTATTAATAATGGTTATTGGGAAGCATAAAACCCGCCATCATGTTGTTCTGTTGCATATTAAACAACATTTTTTCGCGTGGCTATTGTGGAGTTCTCTTGCCTTTGTCTTTTTCTATGTGCCTATAACTTTTGTATCAAATTATAGCCCGGGCTGGCTTATTTCTGCAACATGGCAATTAACTATTATTTGCGGCCTTCTCACTGCTCCTTTTTTCTACACATACAACAAGATACAGCTACAATTAAAGTGCGAGAACGAATCGCATGGCGCCCGTTAATTACATCGAGCATTATGATTCTAGGTGTTATTATTGTACAAAAACCACACATTTCAAATATAGACTTGCATATATTTTTATTATCGGTTTTACCGTTAATCGTTGCGGCATTTTGTTATCCATTAGGCAATCGTAAAATGATGGTGCTTGTTGGCAATGACTTAAATACGATTGAACGGATTTATGGTATGACCTTAGTCACCTTACCATTATGGTTGCTCATCTTTCTCATTGGATTGGCTAGGCAAGGACCGCCATCTTCAAATCAAATCATGCAAACTTTCTTAGTTGCAATTTTCTCTGGTATTATCGCAACAACATTATTCTTCTATGCTACAAATATGGTAAAACACAATCAAACTAAGTTAGCTGCAGTTGAAGCAACACAAGCGATGGAAATCGTTTTTACATTAATTGGTGAAATGTTACTTTTAGGTTTAGCGTTACCAAATATATTGAGTATCGTTGGTATTATGATCATCACATTTGGTATCATTATCTATTGTTTTTTAAATAGTAAAATAAATAATCGTAAAATAGAAATAAAATAATGTTATAGTCAGTTATGTTTATTGACAACTTGTGCGTAAAGCAAGATAATTTGTCTGATGCTAATAACAAATATAGAGGTGTAATCAATTGAATCATACTCATATAGATCCCCGTATTATAAGAACAAAGAAATTATTAATGGATGCTTTTCGTGAAATTGCAAAAGAAAAAAAGTTAGTATCGATTACAGTTAAAGATATCACCGAACGTGCTACTGTCAATCGCGCTACTTTTTATGCTCATTTTTACGATAAATATGACATTATGGATTATACATTGTCTGAAACAATCTTAAAAAATTTAAATCAATCACTCAGTATGGTTGCAGAATTAAATGAAAATGCATTGTGTCAATGTTTTATTACAATCACTAGCTATATTCAAGATACGCACGAAGAGTGCCGTCTAAACAGTGAAGCATATGGTGAAATTGTCGAAAAAAGAATTAAAGAAGAATTAGAAGATATTTTTTTAAAATTAATGTCTGATGAACACAAAGATATAGATAGAGAAACGCTTGCTACAAGTGCACGTTTTCTTTCATGGGGGTTATACGGCATTGCCAAACATTGGTTTCATTCAAGTAAATTGCCTGCTGAAACGTATATCAACAAGTCATTACCCTTCATTACATCACAACTTTCAAAACAAAAATAATTCACATACAATGAGTTTAGACAATGAAAATAGTTGTTCTGTAAACATTCACCCCCTCGTTAAACCATCAGTTACCATAACTTTATTATCACGAGGGGGATAATATATTTGAGTACAACAATTGTTTAAACATTGTGTTTCTTGATAAATTCTAATACTTCACCTGTTATCGCCACTGCATTATTGCTTTCTCCTTCCACTCCTCCGTAATGTAGGCCGATTAGTTCATTATTATCATTAAAGACAGGTGAGCCTGAATTCCCACCAAATGTGCTAGCACTATACGTCAATATGTTATCATTATTACTTTTGACTTTACCGGAACTTTCCCACATCGTTGCTAAAGGTTTGTCACCTGGATAACCAGTAACTGTTATTGGCTCATTGCTCGACACAGTGGTAGATTCTCCAATAGTGGCAGGTGTCACAACATCACCAACCGATTGTCCTTCACTGTTTTTATTAAAATGAATAACTACTAAGTCAGCATCACCAGGATATGCTATCACTTCTTTTGCCTTAAAAGTACCGTACGGAAAACTATTTTCATTTTCAGCAGCGGGCGCAAACGACAGATTTGCATTATTGTTATCCGCTACATGTTTATTCGTCAGCACTGTATTTTTACCAATAACCACACCGGTAGCAATCATTTCTCCTTTTTCTATGTAGCCAATTGATTGGTAATGACTCGTTCGAGTATTTTTAATTTGATGTCTATTTTCACCTGGTAGCATTACCCTTGGCGTGGCAGTACCTATTTGGTTGTGTTCATTACTCTGTTGTGAATCTGGCAAAGTTCCATTTTGCGTTTGTGCTTGCGTCTCATCATTGATAGCGCTTGATAAAAATAATAGAACACCTATAACGATGCTAACTAAAATATTTTTCAACAAAAGTACCTCCTATTTAAAAGATATTACTTTTTAAATTTACAGAATTTTAAGATTTTAATCAATAATCATTAATGTTTCATTATGATTTTATAAATCGTTAATATTCATTCACAAATTCAACAATCATTGGGACATTAACTAAATAACTTAAACAACATATTGCTCACGTTGTTGTTTATACAATGAATCTATAAACATGTTGTTTGCATTATAATAAGTCGTGACATATAATCAATCTAAACAACAGATGTTTCTTAGTTTACAATCGTTGTTTAATATGATTGAAGAGGAGGGATAGACGTGACAACAATTCAAACACACAATGGTTTCAAACGAACTTTTCAACAGGAACATTTAACCTTAGGATTAATGTTACCCTTTGACGATTCTGAAAATATCGCATTGCCGTTTGATCAACAAATAGCATTAGTTCAATATGCTGAAAGACTTGGATTCACAAGCTTATTTGTGCGAGATAGTCCTTTATATAGTCCGCATCTTGGTAATGTAACGACAAACTACGATCCGTTTGTATTTTTAACTTTTATCGCTGCCAACACATCCAAAATCGCTCTCGGAACATCTAGTATTGTTGCAACATTACGTCATCCTGTGCATATAGCTAAAGCATCTGCTTCTCTTGATTTAATATCAAACGAGCGATTATTATTAGGGATTGCTACTGGAGATCGGCAATTTGAATTTCCAACTTTTAAAATCAATCCGAATGAGCTAAGTCAACATTTTCAATCAGCTGTATCATCTTTAAAAGAACTATGGCAATCATCATCACCACAAACGTCAAATCATTTATTTGAACTGTATGAAGATTCTGGTCTACAAGTATTACCAAAGCATAAGCATATTCCAATTTTCGCAACAGGATACGCCAAACAGCATATAGATTGGTTAAAAACGCATTTGGATGGGTGGCTATTTTATCCTCAACCATTCCAACAACAAAAGGCATTATTACAGCAATGGCATCAAAATGAAACATTCAAACCATTTATGCATCCTTTAGTCATTGATTTATCAGCGAATCCAAATGAACTTGTAAAACCAGTTAAAGGTGGTTATCGCTTAGGAAGAAACACTTTGTTAAACATCCTAAAAGCGTACGAACGCATCGGAACCAATCATATCATGTTGCAGTTTATAACCAACGACAGAACTTATAAAGATATATTAACAGAGGTCGGCAATGAAATAATCCCACACTTTCCACCTCGACATTTACAGGAGGACAAAATTTATGAAACTACTAGATAGAATTAACCAATTAGCAAATAAAGAAAAAGTACAGCCTTTGACTGTAGAAGAAAAACAAGAACAGCAAGTATTAAGACAAGAATATCTTCAAATGATTCGTGGCCAAGTCGTTAACACATTTTCCACTTTAAAAGTTGTGGATCCTTTAGGTGAAGATGTTACGCCTGATAAAGTTTATAAATTGCGTGAAGAAATGGGCACGCTAAATTTGGATTAATAAGAAACCCGTCAAGCAGCAAATGCTTAACGGGTTTTCTTTATATCAATTAGATTGAAATATACTAATGATTCAGTTCATCATATTTAATTTTATATCTCATCATTCTAAATGACTATTACCGTCTATTTCATTTTTAAAAATTGTATATTCATCGTGAATACAATGTGCCACATCACTTTATAACAATAGAAAATCATCTTTATCATGTTTAACCATTTAATATGTTTTCCATGGAGCGATCTACACTGCCTGCATACATACTTCCAAATTTTAATAAATGCACCATTAATAAATATAAACGATAAAATTCTAATCGCTGATTCGCACCTTTACTTAAAGGATAATGCTTATTATAAGCATCATAAAAAGTTTGAGTAAAACCACCGAACACAGTGGTTATACCTAAATCAAACTCTCTATCACCATATAGTGGCGCCGGATCAAACAATGCAGGTTGGCCATTTTCTAAGAACATATAGTTACCACCCCATAAATCACCGTGCAATAATGATGGTTTACTCGTATGATCCCTTAATGAACTTACAATTTTTTCTCTCACTTTATGATAAGTTTTTACATCATCCTCTATCCATAGACCTTGATCTACCAATCTATCTTTTAAATGATCTAAACGTCGTTCAACAAATATAGTCATCCAACTGTCTGACCAATTATTATTAAACGATACATCACCACCTTCATATGGTAAATCAAAGCCAAACTTACCATCTGGCTGCTGTTGTTGATGCATTTTAGCCACCAAGGCTCCAAGCTCGGCTTGGCTTCCTTGTGTTCCTTCATTTAAAAAGCTTAGCAACAGATAGGCATCACCATCGATTTCACCACTATCAATAACGATTGGCGCAGTGATGCCAGATTTCTCAAACAAATTGAGCCCAGCGACTTCTGCAGCAAAAAAATCTTTACTTCTCTGACGCTGTACTAATAAAAAATATGGTGATTGAGATGTTTCTACTCTATATGCTTCGTTAACGTCTCCACCACTTACTGGTACGATAGACCGTATGTTGTCTAATGGTAGTTGTGATTGCCATTGTGTTTTCATAATATTATCCCTCCATCATTCCATCACACAATTATACTATTACCGTTTAATATAAAATTTAATCAAAATCAATGTCTTCCCCAATAATTTGAAGGTTGTATTAACATTACTTATTTACACTAGGCATATGAATGCTAAAATGCTAGTCTATTAAAGACAAATCATTTCATCTACTACTAATTTAAACAAATGGAGCGATGACAACATGTACAAGTTAATTAAACCTATATTATTTCAATTAGACCCTGAAAAGGCGCATGGCATGACGATAAATGCTCTTAAAATCCCACAAAAGCATACTAAATTGTTGCCGATACTTGAAAAATTATTTCATTATCAACATCCGATATTATCGCAAAATATGAAAGGGATTCATTTTGAAAATCCAATTGGATTAGCTGCAGGATTTGATAAATCTTGTGAAGTTCCTAAAGCATTAGATAAAGTAGGTTTTGGTGCTTTAGAATTAGGCGGAATAACACCTAAACCACAACCTGGCAATGCTAAACCACGCATGTATCGTTTAGTAGAGGACCATGCTCTGATCAATCGTATGGGATTCAACAATTTAGGTATGAACAAAGCATTGAGCAACTTAAGAAAATTTAGTTACCATACACCTATTGGTATAAATGTAGGTGTAAATAAAACAACACCATATGAATCACGTTATCAAGATTATATAAAAGTCATCGACACATTTAAAAATGACGTTACATTTTTCACTGTTAATATCAGTTCGCCTAACACGGAAAACTTACAAAGTTTTCATGATAAAAATGAATTTTCTCAATTATGTTCTGCTATACAAAATTACAAAATCCAGCATGAACTAGATGTACCTATTTTCATTAAATTAACATCTGATCTTAGTCCAGAAGGTTTATCACAAATGCTTAAACCCATCACACAAACGTTTGATGGCATCATTTTAGCTAACACTACGCAAAAACGTGAACAGTTACACTCCATTAATCAAAAAGAAACCGGTGGGTTAAGTGGTAAACCTTTATTCGAACGTAATTTAAAACTTATTGCACAAGCATATAGGGAAACGCAGGGGCAGTTTTTAATCATTGGTACGGGCGGTATTTCTACAGTGAATGATGTCATCAAAATGTTACGTCATGGTGCAACATTGGTGCAAATTTATAGTTCTCTCGTATTTGAAGGCCCCGGATTAACTAAAAAGATGAACAAACAACTCGTACAATATTTGCAAAACAATGGATATAATCATGTCAGTGATATCATAGGATTAGATGTGTAAAATATTTTAGTTTTTCTAATCGAATTATTTATTGTAAAATATTAATAGTGAAATTATGATAATTTTTTATTATATAGGGTAAATAATTACTGAAGGAGGCGCTAAAATGTATAAAAATATATTGTTAGCATATGACTTTGATAATTCTTTTAATAATGTTCCCCAAGAATTACAAAATTTAACTACTGGTGTTGATAATGCAAAAATCACTATTTTCAACGTGATACCTGAAGGTGATTTACAAACCTCAGTTCGCTATGATGGCAAACATTTTGAAGAATTAGCTGAAGAAAAAGGCAAAGAGATATCACCTTTTGTAGAAAAACTAGAATCACTCGGCTTAAAAATCCAAGTGAAGTTTCGTTCTGGCTACATTAAACAAGAAATATTAAATGAAATCGAAGAAAACAACTATGATATCGTCGTTATGAGTAATAAACGTGCCAAACCAGACATAAAAAATGTACTAGGTAATGTTACTCATAAAATCGCTAATAGCGCAAATATTCCTGTACTTATTATAAAATAATGTTACACCATTAATAAAACTCATTATTCTGTTAACAAATCTCTCGTAAGGATATGTCGTAATGGAATAATGAGTTTTTTGTCGTTGTTTTAGTTTGTCATATTGTTAGCTTGTTTTAAATATCGTTCAATGACTTGCAACACACCTGATTCATCATTAGATGGTGCTTTGTAATTTGCGACTTCAGCCACTTCTGGACTACATTCAGCCATTGCATAACTATTTGGCGTCATAGCTAACATTTCTATATCATTATTTGCATCTCCAAAAGCCATCAATTCATGAGGTTGAATCTTCCATTTATCTAAAAGTGTTTTAATCGCCACACCTTTATTCACTTTAGGTAATATTAAATCTAGACTATCATTTCCACTCGTTACTGGCTTTATTTCTTCTCCGTATTGTTCAGTCAAGCCTCTCATCACTTCATCTAAAAGTAGTGGGTCTTTAATTCTAAGCGCAATTTTAACAAGTTTATCTTGATTAATTGTGTTAAAGTCTGTAACTTTTGTTATATTAAAATAATATTTATATAAAAATGATAAAAAGTCGTTACTCACACTTTCTAATACATAAGCCGTTTTAACCCCGCTTAACACAATATCTTCAATATGATAATGATTAATGATCAAATTCAAAACGTCAAATACCAATTGTTGATCAAAATATTCAGCCGCTTCTAACTTGTTATTTTGATACGTCACTGCACCATTTTCGGCTATATATGCTATCTGATGATCTTTGTCAGGAAAAAACGAACGCAATTGCGCATATTGGTTTCCACTAGCAATGATAAATTTCATATCCCTGTCCATCATGCTTTTAAAAATTTTATTGAAATAAGCTTCATCAAAGGTATTATCAGATTTAAAAAAAGTACCATCTTTATCTACCGCTATTGCTTTTATCAAATGTTACACCTTCCATTCCTGTACAAATCATTCAAAGATGAGATTGTCTTGTAAGTCATTACATTACAATAACATTGAACAAATGGCCATCTATATCACTAAATAACGCCCCATAATACCCTTCATGTTCTGTGCCTGTTTCGAGTACTTTTCCACCTGCCTGTTCAACCAATGAAACCAACGTATCAACTTCAGGTTTTGTTGAAACTGAAAGTGATACTAATGCTTCATTACTACCTATAGATGAAAGTCTAGAAACATTTTCAAATTGTTCTTTTTCTATCAGCATAATGATTTGGCCATCTTTCGTTTGAATACCTCGCATTTTATTCATCATGTCTTTATGTTTTTTGATTGTAAACCCAATCGTATCATAAAATTTTTCACTTGCTTCCAAATCTTGTACTGGTAAATTGAGCCATGCAGCGTTAATTTCCATCAGCATTCTCTCCCTTTTCAAATTTTTCAATGTATTACACACTTATAGTAAAACATAAAATACATTAGAACGCATGACTTAATCATTTTTACATTTCAATAGCGTAAAGTTTTAAAATTTTTATTTCATACGACAAACATTAATCACTATCATCCATTTTTGCTAGTGTTCTAATACTCTTTAAATTCACTTGCTTTAATAATTGGTCGTAAGTATGAAGTGCTTTTTGGGTTACTTTTTCTCCATTACTAGTTAAGTAAATATACATGGCTCGTTGATCTTCTACACACTCTTGTCTATATACAAGCGCAGTCTCTGTATTTTCCATCCTTACAATAAGTCTAGACATCGCACTTTGACTTAAATCAACCACTTTTATCAAATCATTGATCTTGTATTTTTTATTTTTTGACTTATAAATTTCATATAATACATAAAACTCTTTAATACTTAGATGGTATTGTTCTTTCAATTTCCTCTCGATCATCGCTTCAATATAATGTATATATTTCGTCATTTTAATCCAGTTATCCACTTTTTGTTCTTTTTTCATGATATATCTCCCCACTAACCATACATTTGAAAGTTTCTTTAGTTCATTAATTAATTTTTAAATGATGTTGTACAAAAAATATTAATTCTAGCTTCTGAGTTTTGTCTAACACTACCTATATAAATACTTGGCATCAACAATAAATTTGGCAATCTATATCATTCAATATACTCAACATTTTAGCATTTTCTTTCTAGTTTAAAGGATAAAAATATCGAGTTAAAGACTAGATACTCACAACCCTTACTATATACAGCTAATCATTTTGTTATTTTCTAAACCATTTGCCTACATTCATTTTAAAACATTTTAAAAATTATATATGCTTTCATCAACCCTATATAATTAGGACATTATTTATCATTGAGCATAATACAAAAACCATTTTAGTGTACTAACAACAACTACTAATAAAATAAGTTCAATTCTATTAGTGTTTAAACTGTTAATAGTAACTAAAATGGTTTTAATTTATAAAATTAATCCGGTTTATATTTATTGCTTTTTCAATAATTGATCTTTCAAATCTTTACGTTCATATTCTAAAGAGTAAGGATCATTTAGCCAATAAATACCCTCGTCTACTTTAATTGTATGTCCATTTTTGACAGCCTCGGTACTTTTCCATAGATCTTTATTTTCAAAAGATAATTTAGTTCCTTTAGCGACAGGTGTAACCACGTAATCACCCGCCATATCTGGAATTTCCTCTTCAGAGATATCAGCTAAATCATTTTTCTTAGTAGCTTTTTCAACATTCTCTGGCATTTTTAAGCCAAATGCATCATACAACACTTCACTACCATGACCGTATGTCTTACCGAGTGCATACACTTTTTTATCAAAATCTTTAATAATTGAAACTGTTGTGTTTTCACCAATAGCTTCTTTTATTGTTTTACCATCATTTTTTGTTTTTTTATCCCACTTATCAATCCATGCATTCGCTTGTTTTTCCTTACCTATAATTTTCCCTAATTCTTGGTGTTGCTCTTTGTAATCATGTTTCAAATAATCAAAAGCAATTGTAGGAGCAACTTTATTTAATTTTTTTAAATTTTTATCTGTATTGTAAGTAATAATTAAATCTGGTTTTAATTTTGCGACACTTTCCACATTCTCTGCATCTACTTTTTTGACATCTTTAAATTTATCTTTTAACACTTTGCTATCATTCACGATGTTAGCTACACCTACTATGTTCCCATCAAGTTGTTTTAAGCCACCTGCATAAGTAGCCCCCAGTACGACAATGCGTTTAGGTTTTTTAGGAATTTTCACTTTATCCCCTGAATCTTGAACATACGTCTTTGTTTCTTTCTTACTTTTGGATGATTCATTATTTGATTGATTACCACATGCTGCTAATACCAAAATAAGTGCAAGTAATGGTAATAATAATTTTTTCATTTCTAAATATCCCCTTTTCATATAATTACAATTTAAACTGAGCTTAATTATATATTATACTTCATTTATATTGAGCAAACCACAAAAATTTGTTGATTGTACTTTAATTATTGCCCAGCTTAATATAGAGAAAGTAGCGCTTTCGTATAATGATGGCGATCTTCAGAAAATAAATCAGTAATCATAAAATCATCGACAATTTCTCCATCTTTCATAACAACAATACGCTCAACAAATTGATTTAAAAATGCGATATCATGAGAAATCATAATGATGCCGTTGTTTGTTTGATCACAGTAATCTTTCAAAACTTTTATCATTCTTTGTTCAGCGATGACATCTAAGCTCGCTGTTATTTCATCACAGATTAACATATCAGGTTCTAGCATTAACGTGCGTATGGTGTTAAATCGTTGTAACTGACCACCACTTAACTCGTCTGGAAATTTTTGTAATAATGCTTCTTCTAACTGCATGTATGACATTAAATATTTAAGATTTGAGCGAATATCTGATGTTGATTGTGAACCTTTGTAATATCGTAATGGCTCTTCAAGCGCGGTTTGTATTTTGAATTTGGGATTAAAGCTGTCATATGCATGTTGGAATATTGGAAGCATACTTAATCCTTGTGTTGAATAATAACCTTGGTAATCAGTTAATAATCCTAGCATGATATGGGCCAAAGTCGTCTTACCAGAACCGCTTTCACCAACAATACCTAGTTTTTCATTTGGAGATATAGTTAAGTTAATATTTTTTAAAATAGGCGCATTTTTATAAGCAAAGTTAACCTGTTTCAACTTAATCATTTATGCCATCCTTCCTTAACTGACTACGCGCATCAAATAATTTAAGACTATATGGTTTTACATTCCCATCTTTAAATGCTTGTACATGGTTAAAGTCTATGACCTTACCATGTTGAATAACACTAATCCAGTCACTAAAATCGAGCACATGAGATAAATTATGTGTAATCATCAATAAAGTCACCTTATGGACTTCCGCTAAGTGCTTGATTAAATGCATCACATTATAACCAGTGATTGCATCTAATGATGCTGTAGGTTCATCAGCGATAATAACACTTGGCTTTAACATTAAAACACTGGCGATTTGCACCCTTGCAAGTTGACCTCCTGACAAGTTAAATCTATAACGCGGCATCACTGTTTCTGGATCTAAATCCACCCATTTAAGTGCTTGTTTTACAAACTTATTAGCCGTTGTTTTGTCTACCTTATAATGCATTTTATAAATCGCAAGTAATTGCTTACCTAATTTTGTATGATCATTAAAACTATGTGTATAATCCTGAGATATAAATCCAATTTCTTTTCCTAGTAAATTACGCACACCTGTGATGGATTTCCCTTTGTAAACTAGTGAATCAAAATGTGTGGTTAGCATATTAGGAACTTGTTGCACAAGTGCTTTTGCAGTTAAACTTTTTCCAGAACCGCTTTCACCCACCAAAACATTCACTTTACTTTTTCGTAATGCTAAATCAAGTTGATCTACAAGTCTTTGTCCGCTGTTATCTGTGATGGTTAAGTTCGCTATTGCTAAAAGGTTACTATTAGCCATCTACATCACGCTTTCTTTTTAAAAGTTTATCTCTCAATGCATCACCAGTTAAATTAAACAATAAAATAGTTAATGTGATCAGAAATGCTGGTACAATCAATAGTAAAGGATATGAACTGATATAATCTCTACCTGCATTTAACATTGCCCCCCACTCTGGTGAAGGTGGTTGTGCACCTAAACCTAGAAATGAGAGTGAAGAAATATAAAGTATAATCTTCCCAAAGTCTACGGTCATTAAAACAATCACAGATGGCATCACTTGCGGGAAAAAATGTTTAATAATAATACGATGTGTTGGTACATTAAATAGTTTAGCCATTTGAATATATGGTTTCCCTATTTCACTACTTACAATCGAACGTGTCAGTCGCGTGTATGTCATCCATTTTATAATCGTAATTGCTATCACTAAATTCCAAATACTAGGTTTAAAGAAACTTGCCATAGCAATCATTAACACAAACTCTGGGATACTTAATCCTATGTCAATAACACGCATAATTACAGTATCAACAAAGCCTTTTTTATAACCTGCTAAAAGCCCCAATGGTACACCGATTATTACAGTAATTAACAATGTGATTAAACTGATGATTAATGTATATCTAGCACCTATGATTACTCTTGCTAGTAAATCGCGACCATAATCATCTGTACCTAACCAATGTGAACTACTAGGAAGCTCTAGTGTATGATTCAAATGTACCTCCAAAGCACTATCTGTTGAAATAAAAAATTGAGCAATGATGAGCAACAATACGTATATACCAAACACGTAAAAGATAAAACTGCTTTTATTCATGTCTTTCATTCCATATCACCATCCTGACCGTGGCGTTTTAATTTATCATTGATTTTATTAAAACGACGTTTAGGATCGATCCATAAAAGTAACAAATCACTAATCGTATTGGCTAACACCACAAAGCATCCAATCATGATAACGGCACCTTGTACTACCGGATAGTCCCTCGCTCTAATACTATCCACAAGAAAGTGACCTAGGCCCGGTATACCAAATAAATTTTCAATCACTACCGTACCACCAATTAAACTCCCAACAGACATTCCTAATACAGTAATCACGGGAATAATAGCTGGCTTAAATAAATCTTTCCATAATATATATTGTTCTGACATCCCTCTTAATCTAGCCGCTTCAACTTCTTTAGATTGATACAATTCAACTAAAGTCGAACGCATCAATCTTACATAATATGCACTCATTCCAACACTCAATGCAATGACAGGTAATATATAACCAGCAATGGAATCTAAACCTGATGAAGGAAGTATATTTAATCGTTGTGCAAATATATAAATTAATATCGTTCCTAAAAAGAAGGAAGGCACACTTACTGTAAATGAAGTCAGTATTCTTATCCATGTATCTACCCAAGAATGATAACGCTTAGCTGCTAACATACCCAAAGGAATGGCAACTAGAAATACGATAACTATCGTTAATATTGCAATCGTTAAGGTTGGAGGTGTATAGAAAATCAATTCCTTAATCACAGGTTCACCAGTTTGATAACTGGTACCAAAGTTCAATTGTATTATTTGACCTAACCATTGAAAATATTGCATTATCGGGGATTGATTAAGCCCTAATCGCTCTTTCGTAGCTTCAATTTGATCACTCGAAACATTCGCTACATCTAAGTGCAAAACCTTGTCAACTGGGTCTCCGGGTGTAAGTTTCATTAATATAAAAGTAATAGTAGAAAGGACAAACAATACAATGATCATTTGTCCAATTCTAGAAAGTATCTGTTTTAATATCATTCTTTTTTATCAACCTTATAATCAATAAGGTAAATACCTTCTGGTGTTGAAGTTAAATTTTCTACATCCTTATTCATTCCAACAATATTGTCATTGTAAGAAATATAACTGTTTGCGATGTCATCATTTGTAATATCAATGATTTGATTGGTAATGCGATTTCGTTCTTCTTTATCCACTGTTTTATTTAACTCATCTATTAATGCTGCGACCTTATGATTATCATAACCCCCTGCATTAATTGCACCTTTTGGTTTATAAGCTTGGTTAAAGAAATAACCTGTATCTCCTCTAGGGATTGTACCGAAGCTGTAAAGTGAGGCATCCCATTGTTCTTTATCTTTTAAATACCCCTGTATGTCATCCACATTGCGTAATTTGATATCAATATTTGCCTTTTTAGCATCTGACTGAATCACTTGTGCAATTTTAGGTAATTCGGGACGACCATTATACGTAGATATCGTCAGCTTTAATGGGTGTGCTTCACTGTATCCAGCATCTTTCATTACTTTCTTAGCTTGCGCAATATCTTGTTTTTGCACATCTTTATTTTCTATAAAGTCGAGTTTATTGTTGAACGGTCCAGTCGCTGGTGTTGCATAACCTTTTGAAACATTATCTGTAATACGCTTGCGATCAATGACTTTATCTAAGGCTTCACGAACCTGCTTTGTCATTTTGTCACTCGTGTGATTATATAATAATAATCCAGTTCTAAAACCAGAGACAGATGAAATTTTTGTCTTATCACTCTCTTTTAATGATTTAACTTTTTCAACTGGTACATCTGTAATAACATCTGCTTTTCCAGAATCTAAATCACTCGTGCGGGCATTGCCGTCTTCTTGATATGTAACATTGACGTGGTCTAGTTTAGGTTTGCCTTGCCAATAATCTTTATTTCGGTCCAATTGAATTTTCTGTGATTGTTTATAATCTTTGATTTGATATGGACCAGTGCCTACAGGGGTTTTATTGATATCTCCTTTGGCTTTAGTATCATAAATAGCTGAGAATGGGCTAGCTAATTCTGAAATGAGCTCAGGATATGCGGATTTAGTTGTGATTTGCAACTTTTGTCCATTCACTTTGATATCTTTGATTGGTAGTGAACCTTTGACTAAATCACTTTTTTGAATACTTTCTTCCAAACTAGCTTTAACCGCTTCGCCTGTCACCTTTTTGCCGTTTTGGAATTTAATATTATCTTTTAATGTTAAATCTAATTGAGTCGGTGATGTTTGATCATAAGATTTAACTAACAACTTTTGAACTTTGCCATCAGATGTCGCTTTAAACAATGATTCTGCAGCACCTATTTTCACAGGCACATCCGTTTCATATGGTGCGATAGATGTCGTTTTCAAAGGTAACTCTACATCTAAAGTTTTGCCTTTAGACTCGCTGTTAGAGCCACTACAACCAGCCAAAATCACTGCTGCAGAAGCTAATACTGTGATGATTTTTTTCATAAATATACCTCTTTTCAACAATTTTCATTAAATAATAAACGCATAATCAAAGTTCATCCTCTTTCATTATACTTAGTTTGTACATTTAATTAAACCGCATGCCTCAGTGGTTACTTATTTTTGTACACGCATACTATTGCCTGCGAATAACATAATCCATGTAGCAATAATAAACGGTAAGGTAAAGACAGGTAATCCAAATGGTGTTAGCAATGTAATCATGCCTGCATGTATAACCACTGTTAGTAAAACACCCAGTACAATACTCATATACCTTGGAATTCTAGTTTTAAATGCCACGCCTAACGCTAAAACTGTAAGAATGACATTATAACCAAATAAACCGTCATTAATCTGATCATGATTTGCACCGAGTATTGTAACTGCTGCAAAGCCAATAACATTAGCAATCATTGCGTAGCATCCTGCTTTTCTGGAAGCAATAAAAATTCCAATTAAAATGAATGTACCTGCCAAAACACTTTTCAATAAAAAAACTTCACTAAAACCTGATAAAAAGGCACTGATAAAATCGATTTGATGTCCCGAAAATGTAATTTCTTTGACTGTGTTAGGCAATATCTTTACATCTGCATTTACAAATTTGAATTGGAAAGACATCAATAAAACGACCCAGCTTACAAACACATATGGCATCGTTAACATTGGTACACCAAAAGGTTTGAAAAATTCCCTGAATGCAGATCCTAATGGCATTGTTATGACTATTGCAACTAAGACTATCAATAGGCTGTACCATTCAGGTACTAAAAATAACGTTAATGCAATTGCTGTCAATACTGGATTGAACCCTGCTAAACCACTATTAATCTCTTCCTCTGAATAATTCGTATGTTTAGCTAATAATAACGATATTAAACTAGCAATAAGTGCCATTAAACCGACTTTCCAACTACCTACAAATAGGCCTATTAAGATAAATAAACCTGTCCATGCATTGTTCAACAACAAAACCTGCGCGATATTTTTTAATAATATTTGAATCGCATTCACAATGTCACCTGATTTCTATAAAATTTACGTTCTTTATCTTATATCATACAACCTATAATTAAAAGTCTTTCAAATTTTACTGAATTTGTTATTTTTGCATTTTTCACTAATGTGTAATTCTTGTAGTTAGCCTAGCAACCCTTTATTATAAAAATGTAGACACTTATACATAAGTGTGGTTTTCAACAGTTTCGGAAAGGGAGTGAACAACGTGCATTTTACACAACGTGAGCAAGATAAATTAATGTTAGTCATTGCATCCGATTTAGCACGTAGACGTCAACAAAGAGGATTAAAATTAAACTATCCTGAAGCAGCTGCTATCATTAGTTTTGAATTATTAGAAGGCGCACGCGATGGGAAATCAGTCGCAGAACTCATGAGTTATGGAAAACAAATATTAAGTGAAGATGATGTCATGGAAGGTGTTGCAGATATGTTAACTGATTTAGAAATTGAAGCAACATTCCCTGATGGTACAAAATTAATTACTGTCCATCATCCGATAGTCTAAAGGAGGATACTTGATGAAACCAGGTGAAATTATTGTTAAGCGTACAGAAATCGATGTTAACAAAGGGCTTCATGCCACAGTCATCACAGTAAAAAACACAGGTGATCGACCTATACAAGTTGGTTCTCACTTTCACTTTTACGAAGTGAATCCTGCTTTAGATTTCAATCGTGAACACGCATATGGCAAACGTTTAGATATACCCGCAGGTGCTGCAGTTCGTTTTGAGCCAGGTGATGAAAAAGAAATTCAATTAGTAGAATATAAAGGAAAACGTAATATTTATGGTTTCCATGGCAAAGTAAATGGTCCGATAGACGAAACCCGTGTAGTTAAACCTGATGATTATACTAAAGACTCAGAAATTATCGATGAAGCTAATTTATCTGAAGATAATGCTAATAAAGAAAGTGGGTATAAAAAATGAGTTTTAAAATGACGCAATCTCAATATACAAGTCTTTATGGCCCAACGATTGGTGATTCAGTTAGACTCGGTGATACAAATTTATTCGCCAAAGTCGAAAAAGATTTTGCTACTTATGGTGACGAAGCTACTTTCGGTGGCGGTAAGTCCATCCGAGACGGTATGGCTCAAAACCCTAACGTAACAAGAGACGATAAAAAAGTTGCAGATTTAGTGATTACTAATGCGTTAATCTTAGATTATGACAAAGTAATCAAAGCAGATATCGGTGTGAAAAATGGGTATATTATGAAAATTGGTAAAGCAGGCAACCCTGATATTATGGATAATGTTGATATTGTTATTGGAGCAACAACTGATGTTATTGCTGCAGAAGGTAAAATCATAACTGCGGGTGCACTTGATACACACGTCCACTTCATTAACCCAGAACAATCACTCGTTGCACTAGAAAGTGGTACAACGACATTGATTGGCGGAGGTACAGGTGCTTCTGAAGGCTCAAAAGCAACAACCGTTACACCAGGTCCTTGGTATATTCATCGCATGTTAGAAGCGGCAGAACAAATTCCATTAAACGTTGGCTTTACTGGCAAAGGACAAGCCGTTAATCATACGGCTCTCGTAGAACAAATACATGCGGGTGCCATTGGCCTTAAAGTCCATGAAGACTGGGGTGCAACACCATCTGCCTTAGATCATGCTCTACAAGTCGCAGACGACTATGACATTCAAGTAGCCTTACACACAGATACTTTAAATGAAGCCGGCTTTATGGAAGAAACAATGGCTGCAGTTAAAGACCGTGTGTTACACATGTACCATACAGAAGGCGCTGGTGGCGGGCACGCACCTGACTTGATTAAGTCAGCTTCATACTCAAATATTTTACCATCATCCACTAACCCTACCTTGCCTTACACACACAATACCATTGATGAACATTTAGACATGGTTATGATCACACACCATCTTAACGCTTCCATCCCTGAAGATGTCGCTTTTGCTGACTCACGTATTCGTAAAGAAACGATTGCTGCAGAAGACGTATTACAAGACTTAGGGGTATTTAGTATGGTTAGTTCAGACTCTCAAGCTATGGGACGTGTGGGTGAAGTAATTACACGTACATGGCAAGTGGCTCATCGCATGAAAGAACAGCGTGGCGCACTTGAAGGAGACGGTGAATATAACGATAATAATCGAATCAAACGTTATATTGCGAAGTACACAATTAATCCTGCAATCACGCATGGTATTTCAGAATATGTTGGGTCTATTGATGAAGGTAAACTCGCAGATATTGTGATGTGGGACCCAGCGTTCTTCGGTGTTAAACCTGAAGTAGTACTTAAGGGTGGTATGATTAGTACAGCAATCAACGGTGATGCTAATGGTTCTATTCCAATTTCTGAACCGCTCAAATACCGTAATATGTACGGCCAATTAGGTGGTAATATGCAAAGTACTGCCATCACTTTCGTTTCGTCTACAGCTTACGAAAATGATATTGGTAAAAGTTTAGGCTTAAAACGTAAATTAAGACCAGTTAAAAACATTCGTAATTTATCTAAAGCAGATATGAAAAATAATAACGCTACACCTAAACTAGATGTGGATCCACAAACTTATGAAGTATTTGTCGACGGCGAGAAAATAACAAGTGAACCAGCTACTGAATTGCCACTAACACAACGTTATTTCTTATTTTAGGAGGATAAAGTATGATCATCGAAGAAATTAAAGGTAATATTGCAAATCTTACGCAAAATGAAAAAAACAAACATGTTGAAAAAGTTTACCTTGAAAATTCTGACTTAGTGAAACGTATTCAACGCGTTACAACAGATCATGGTAATGAAATTGGTATTCGTTTAAAACAGCCAATCGATTTACAATATGGTGATATTTTATATCAAGACGATACAAATATGATTATTATAGACGTCAATTCAGAAGATTTATTAGTTATCAAACCACGCACATTACAAGAAATGGGTGACATTGCACATCAATTAGGTAATCGACATTTGCCAGCACAATTCACAGAAACAGAGATGCTTGTACAATATGACTATCTTGTAGAGGATTTACTGAAAGAATTAGGCATACCCTATAGCCACGAAGATAGAAAAGTAAATCAAGCATTCAGACATATAGGTCATTCACATGATTGATCATGCACATTTGCGCCTTTTTCAATTTTGTGATTCTCAATTTCCAACAGGCGCTTTCAGTCACTCATTCGGACTTGAGACATATATCCAAAGAGATATTGTTCATGATGAAGCATCATTTAAACAATGGCTTGAATTATTCTTAAATGAACAACTTTCGTTTGCTGATGGTTTAACGATGCGTCTCGTCTATGATGCACTCAATCATCAGAACACAGAAAAAATCTTGTATTTAGATAAAATACTTTTTGTACAAAACCTACCTAAAGAAACCAGACAAGGTTCAAAACAAATGGGTAACCGCATGGTCAAATTAGCAGCAGAACTTTATGATAGTGAATGGTTAAAGTGGTATCAAACGCAAAACAAAAATAAAAATGCAAAATTGCATCCTGCGATTTGTTTTACGATGCTCGGTCACCATTTGGGTGTCGATATTGAAATGATTATCGATTACTATTTATACCAAAATGTTTCGAGTTTAACACAAAACGCCGTTCGTGCAATTCCTTTAGGACAAACTGCTGGTCAAAGAATCGTGCATGATATGATTCCATTTATGAAAAATACGAGAAATCATATTATGACATTAGATGAATCACAACTAGGTATCACTGCACCCGGATTAGAAATCAACCAGATGGAACATGAAAACGTAAACGTAAGAATATTTATATCTTAGGAGGGCATTTAAAATGACAGAGACAGTTAAGATAGGTGTCGGTGGCCCTGTAGGTGCAGGGAAAACACAACTTATCGAAAAATTAGTAAAACAATTATCTAAAGAATTTAGTATCGGAGTCATTACTAACGATATTTATACAAAAGAAGATGAAAAGATTTTAGTTAATTCCGGTGTGTTACCTGCAGACCGCATTATCGGTGTCGAAACAGGCGGCTGCCCACATACAGCAATTCGTGAAGATGCTTCAATGAACTTTGCTGCAATCGATGAATTAAAAGAGCGCAATGACGATATCGATTTAATCTTTATCGAATCTGGCGGTGACAACCTTGCTGCGACCTTCAGCCCAGAGTTAGTCGATTTTTCTATTTATATTATCGACGTTGCCCAAGGGGAAAAAATTCCTCGTAAAGGCGGACAAGGCATGATTAAATCTGATTTCTTTGTAATTAACAAAACCGATTTAGCTCCATATGTTGGTGCTTCATTAGAACGTATGGCCGAAGATACAGAAACATTCCGAGGCAAAAGACCATTTGCATTTACCAATCTTAAAACAGATGAAGGCTTAGATAAGGTTATCGAATGGATAGATCAAGACGTCTTTCTTAAAGGTTTAGCTTAATGGCCGATGCACAACAAAAATGGACTGGCATATTAGATTTAACCATTTTTAATAATGGTAGAAAATCTGTAGCTCGTAATATCTTTTTTGAAAAAGCATTAAAAGTCATACGCCCAGTCTACTTAAACGGCTCAGATATACCTACATTTTATATTGTAAATGTAGGCGGTGGTTATTTAGATGGTGACCGTTACAAGATGGATTTTACAGCAGAAGAAAATGCACATGTGACGCTAACTTCACAAGGTGCGACAAAAATTTATAAAACATTAAATGATCATGTCGAACAATATCAAAATTTTACCATTAAAGATAATGGTTATATTGAATATGTCGGCGATCCTATAATTGCATTTGAAAACGCCAAATTTTTCCAACAAAATACGTTTAATTTAAGTGCTAGCGGTTCACTGTTCTATACAGATATACTGACACCTGGTTATTCAAAAGAAGACAAAGCCTTCACATACACATATATGCATCTGCTTAATGAAATTTATGTTGATAATGAACTCGTAACTTTTGATAATTTGTTACTTGATCCAACTAAAAATAAGGTTGATGGCCTAGGATATATGGAAGACTATACACATTTAGGCTCATGTTATTTCATACATCCTGAAGTAAATCAATCCTTTATTGATGATGTATTTGATCACATCAAGCATTATCAAAAAGTATATAATTGCCGTTTTGGCATTACGCAACTGCCAACACATGGTTTCAGTATTCGAATTCTATCAAATAAAACACAAATTATTGAGCGCATTTTAAATACAGTTCAAACGTATGTTGTACATCAAATCTTTGATAGAGAAGTCAATTTCTTAAGAAAATATTAATTTTCATTGTGCCAAATATCAAACAACCACCTTCACGTCAAAAATAATAAGACTTACAAATTAACTTATACAAAAGAGAACTAATCCATACAAAAGATGGATTAGTTCTCTTTTTATACAACATATTGATTTTGACCGTGCCTGACTGAGGCTATCATTTATATCATCAGAGCCAGTCAGTTTCTGCTAATTTAACAATCAGAGGCTGAGACAAAGCGCTCCGTTCCAGCCTCCTCTATTGCACATCTAAAATTTTGTGTTTGAGTCAGCTATTTGTGATAGCTTATCAACACGTAATGCTTAAATAGCTTTTTTACCATTCATTTAAACTATATTTAGCAACCATACAATACTAATTACTAACAATATAATTGTCGCAATGTAAATCGCTAGCTTTTGTCCTTTTTTTAATGATTTTTCTTCATGTGTAAACAAGCTAAATAATGATCCATCTTTCCCCATCAGCAGTGCAATAGAATAAATCAATAATATAATCGCTATTATCAGTAACAACAATGCCACATAAACCATTTACGATTGGCTCCTTTCGGATTTCAATAGTTATCATTTCTTATACGTACCTGCTAGCTTAACATTTACACTATAAAAATATATACCTATTTTCATATGATATTTTACAAATCTTGCAATGATTTACCTTGTTTTTTTATTCGTCTCACCTTAAATGGTGCATAAATTAATACGATTATAATAATGATTCCCATATAACCAATTACTGGATAGAAAAATGTCATTAAATCTGTAAAACCTGCAAAACTAATTGCAAAACCGATTAAAGTGAATATCGTATAAAATATTTTAAATTGTTTCGTTTCAATTTCAGTGAAACGTGTAGCTAATGAGTAAAACATACCTAGGCATGTGTTAAAAATCATTAAATAAATAACGATTGACATGAATACGCCTAATATAGGTGAAATATCATTGACTAATCCTAACATTGGTAACGGCAAGTGCCCAACTGTTTCAATCTTAGAAAAAATTGCCAAATGGCTAATCATAATCATTAAACCTAATACTATACCGCCAACTAAACCGCCCCATGCCGCTATTTTACTATTTTTCTCATTGCCTCCCATGACAATTGACATTGATGCACCTAATCCTACATTAAGTGAGACATAATTCACACCTGCGATAAACCAATGTGGGACAGCTGAGGTATGACTTTTAGCCAATGTATCCAATTCACTAAATGAACCTGACATCGTAAATAAACAATATATCGCAACGATAACAATACAGATAATCAATAGCGGCGTAATGTTACCAATCACTTTTACAACGTTATCCACACGTAACATTCCAAATACAAGTACTAAGATAACCATAAGAGCGGTACCGTACACAGCTGGTATGCCAAATTGTTGTTCAAAATTCGAACCTCCACCTGCAAGCATAACGACACCAAATCCAAATAAGGCAATAATGAGCACAATGTCTACTAACCATGCAATCACTTTGCCAAACATTGTACCACCAGTCAATTTATGTATCACGTCGTTATGTCCTTCAGCTTTAAATATACTACCTAGCCAAACTAACATCATACCTACGTAAGCGAATAACACGGTAGAAACAATTCCTGCGAGTATACCTAACGTTCCAAAGCTAGTAAAATACTGTAGTATTTCTTGACCTGAGGCAAACCCTGCACCCACGATGATACCAATGAATGCACTACCTATTAAAAATATCCTTTTCATATAAATCCCCTTCGCTAAAGTTACATTAAATGTCATTTATAAACATTTACAAATGTCTATAACACTACTTTGCTCGCTTGCATCTTTGATCTTGATATAGGATGAACGAGCTTAAAATATGTTTGTGGTTTTCACAGAACCTTAAGTCTGTACCCGTTTTTCCTAGTCACCCAAACCTTTGTTACCTACCGAATTCTGTTTAAATTCAAAATTTTTATATCTTTTATTTTAAATTTATAAATACTGATATAAACTTAAAACATTCAAAATGCAAGCGTTTACATTTTTTATAATAACTTACTTACATTTGTTTATCAATGCTCGCATTTTTAATAATTAATGCTGAATTATGCTTAGATTCAATCAAAATACTAACTTAAACTGTTTAATGTTGTTACAATAATATAGGTTACTATTAATTTTTACTCGAGGAGTGATTTTGTGGCAGAGGAATACATTTATAAAAACACCGTGCAACCATCTTGGATAGATAATAATAACCATATGCATGATGCACAATATTATTCCATTTTCAGTGATGTTGTCGTTGGCTTTTTTGAATCAGTCGACTTATATGTTTCTTATCGACAAACACATGAAATTACCATTTTTAGTTTGGAGGCACATATTTCATTTTTAAAAGAACTTGTGTTAGATGATGCCTTTTATGTTAAAGTACATATTTATGATTATGATGCGAAAAGAGTACATTTATTCCTGACAATGTATAATGACAATGATGAGCGTATTGCTACATATGAAGTTATCATGATAGGTGTTAGTAAAGTTACACGTCGGAGCATGGCGTTCCCTCAACCTATACTAGAGAAAATACAAGCAGCTTTTAATATGCAAACGCCGTTTAATCCGCCATCACAACTAGGACACGTTATTGGTATACCTAGAAAATAAAAAAAGAAAAGTAGAACGGAGATGCTAACTTCCATTTCTGTTCTACTTTCTTTATTTTAAATAAGCTATTATATTGTTAGGCTTTAAACATGTAGTAAAGACTTTCTTTTGTATAAAGTAAATGTTTTTCATACGCTTCGTCACATTGATAATTCAAATCAATTAAACAACTTATATTTAAATTGATTGTTTGAGCAATTAAACTACGTACAAAAAACTCCGCTTCGACATCTCGCATTTCACCACAACGTATCATCTTATTGATTATCGGCTTTAAATGAGCAACTAAACGCTTATTAAATATTTCTAATAAAACTGATTGAAATGTTTTACTTGTCATAGCCTCATTAAAGAATATCTTTATCAGCATTCTATTTTCATAAATAAATTGAGAACGATTGTCCACAAATGTATTTATAAATATTTCCAAGTTGCTTGCACGATTCAATTCACTTAAGAATTCTTCTGCTACAGTTGGCGCTATATTATCTTTTATGATAGGCACTAAACCTGCATATAGCAATGCTTCTTTATTTTTAAACTGTTTGTATACTGTACCTTCAGCAACACCTGCCCGCTTCGCAATATCACTTGTACTTGTTTGATTATAGCCTTTTTCACTAAAGAGTACGAGGGCACTTTCAATCACTGAACGTTGCTTTTCAGTTAAATGTTCTAACTTAGGTACAATTTCTTCCACAATATCTTTAATATTTCGATTCATTTTTGATACCACCTATATTTAAACTTTTCTATAACGCTTCATTCCTAAAATATTCAATATCAAGAGCACTACAAAAATACCAAATAATATACATAAATTGATATAAATATCTTGTATACCAAATCCTTTAATCATGACATCTTGCATAGCTTGTCCCGTATAGAATAGTGGCATCAAATGTGCAAAGTATTGCAATCCCATATTCATCGACGATATTGGTATTAATCCTGCAAATAGCACTTGCGGTACAATTACAAGTGGTATAAATTGGATCATTTGAAATTCTGATGATGCAAAAGTAGACAGCAGTATACCGAAAGTTAAAGCTACGAGGGCCGTTAATACCGTTGTAGCTAAGACAAGCCAAATCGAACCTGCAACAGCTATATTTAACACATATATGGCATATATAACTACTACAAAGGTTTGTATCACGCTAAAAATACCATAACCCATTATATAACCATAAATAATATGACTGCGCTTAATTGGTGAAGACAACAACCGTTCCAACGTCCCTGAAGTTCTCTCTTTTAATAAACCGATGCCAGAAATTAAAAAAGTGAAGAAGAATACGAAAAATCCTATTAAAATGGGATTAATTGTATCAAAATATGTAGCATCTTTATCCCCATAAAAATAATGTGTATTAACTTTTGTTGGCTTGCTGATATTTTGCTGATTATCTGTCATACTTTGACCTGAATTAGCATTATCAGGCATTTGCGATTGAACTTCCTCAAGTGCCTTTTTTAATGATTCTGTATTTTCTTTCATTTGAGTCATATTATGATTGGTTAACCATTTTTGGTTTGTAGAAGCCATGATGCCCTTATCAGTTGGATTATCATTAGCAAAAGTGACTTCTAACTCATTATTTTGCATATACATAAAACCAGTCAATTGATCTTCTTTTATTTTATCATCTATATTTTTATGGTCCTTAAAATTTTCTATCGTAATATCTTGTGACTGTAATTCATCCTTCAGTGATGCAGGAATATCATGAACGCCTACTTTCACACCATTCGAGTTATCTGAAACTGTAAATATATAATACAGTAATGTTAATATTAGCAAAGGTGCTACTAGTAATAACATTAACGTACGTATGTCTCTGATTGTTTGTTTGAAAATTCGTTTAGTAATATAAAATGCATTCATATTTAGTCCTCCATTTTCAAAAACACATCTTCAATTGATTCAGCTTGATATTGCGTTTTAATATCTTGTGGTGATCCTATTGCAATAATTTCACCATGATTCATAAGTAATAGTCTGTCACAACGTGTTGCTTCATCTAATACGTGAGTTGTGATTAGAATACTTTTCCCTTCTTTTTTGGCTGCATCCAAATCCCTCCATACCGCTTGTCTAAGTTTAGGATCAATTCCAACAGTTGGTTCATCTAGTATCAATATTTGTGGATCTTGTAGAAAACTAATAGCCAAAGACAACCTACGTTTCATGCCGCCAGAATAGGTAGATACCTTTTTATCTAATGCTTCTTGAAGTTTTACCATATCACTACAAATTTTCACGCGTTTTTTGATGTCTTTTCTTTTTTTTATATATATACTTCCAAAAAATTCTAGGTTTTCTCTCCCCGTCAAATCTGTGTAAAGTGCATCACTTTGAGCCATATATCCAATGTCACCTAAAATTTTTCTATTGGGCATTTCAACTCCATTTATCGTTACCCAACCTACATCAATACGTTCCATTCCTAACATGCATTGGATTAGCGTTGTTTTTCCAGTTCCAGACGGACCAATTAATCCAACGATTTCACCTTTTTCAAAAGCAACATTTATATCTTCTAATACTTGTTTATTACTAAAAGATTTACTTAAATTATTCACTTCAATCATTTCTACACCCCACTTCACAAATAGTGAGTATACACTCACTTTGTTGTTATATTACACTTCTAAATATAAAATGTCAAAATCATAATATGTTGATATTACTTTGACATTTTGCTATTTAGCTGTTAACTTTAAATAGAACGGTCATTCTACTAAGAAGAAAGTGTGAGACGATTGTCACAAAAGCGACAAGATATATTATCAACTGCTGAAAGGTTATTTTATGAATATGGGTTTCGTGGTATCGGCTTAAAGCAAATTATACAAGAAGCCAATGTAGCTACGATGACTTTATATAATCATTTTGAATCTAAAGACAATTTAGTTGAGGCGGTGTTAAAACAACGTGAATCTAGATATTGGCATTATTTAGACACTTATGTTGAAAAACAACCACACCAACCTTTTATTTCTGCAGTCAAAGCACATTGTCAGTGGCTTAATGATCATTCTTATAAGGGTGATATGTTTATGAGGGCTATCGAAGATTATGCTAATACAGATAACGAAATTGAAAATATTGCTAGAGGACATAAACAAAAGTTGTTAAATTACTTAGAGCAATTGGCAAATAATGCTGGTATCGTCAATGGATTGGATTTGGCAATTCAGTTCACACTATTACTTGAAGGAACAACCTCAATGACAGCATTACTAGGTTCAAAAAAAGCTACATCGCACGCCATAACTATGGCTGATTTACTACTTAACGAAGCACACAAAGAAATTTAATTCTTAAACGAGCATGAGCATCTTACTTTATATACTCATCTCGTATTTTTTTAAAATTAAAATAGAATGAACATTCTATCTACTAAAGGAGAAATTTATAGTGAAATTTTCTAAACTTGTATTTCCTGGTATAGCTATGATAGCAACAACCTATGGTTTAGGACGTTTTAGTTTTGGTTTGTTTTTACCTGAAGTAACCACTGATTTACATTTATCTGCATCACAATCAGGGATTATTTCCTCATTATTTTATTTATCCTATTGTTTTACAATTATCTTTTCAACATTACAAACTGATAAAATTGGCCCTAAACGTATGATTATATTAGCAGGAATCTCTGTACTAATAGGTTTATTAGGGATAGGCATTTCAACAAGCGCAATCGTTTTATCTATCGGTGTCATCTTTGCCGGTGCGAGTACTGGACTCATTTCACCTCCATATGGCTACACCATTTCTTTATGGATTAAAGTGCATGAACAAGGAAAAGCAAATACTTGGATTAATTCTGGCACAAGTATTGGCCTTATGTTTACGGGTATAACAGCCATGTTCACTTTTATAGATTGGCGACAAACTTATTTTATCTATGCGATATTGGCACTTATCGTTTTACTTTGGAACTATCTCATCATTCCATCATTAAAGCAAAATATTAAAATTCATACAGGTTCATTTAACATTCGTGATATTTCAGCTAGTACACGTATCACGACTGCTTCTATATTATTAGGTGTATCTACTGCAACCTTTTGGACATTTTCCAAATCATTTGTTCAAAATACTGGTAATTATTCTGATATTGCACTTTCACTCTTTTGGATTTTGATAGGATTATTCGGCATGATAGGTGGCATATCAGGTGCAATTATTGATAAACGCGGACTTCGTTATGCATTTAATTTAGGTGTTATAGCACTTGCCATCGCAACAATCGCCCTTGCTTTCACACCCAAAATTTGGATTATTCCCTTTGTATCTGCTGCACTATTTGGTATGAGTTATATATTCTTAACTGGCGTACTTTTAGTTTGGGGAATTAAAATATTTGTTAAAAATGCCTCTTTAGGTATAGGCATACCCTTCTTAATGTTGGCTATTGGACAAGTGATTGGATCTACTTTTGCAGGATTATTTATAGATACGTTTAATTTTATGTTTACATTTATGATATACGGTTTAATTGGTTTTATTCCCCTATTTATTTATCCTAAAGTTGAAGCTCTCGAGAGCAAATTACCAGAAGGAGATTACAGTCAGCTACAACAGCAAAACGCTGAAGTTTTAAATCATGAAAATATGGATGATACACACGATCAATATGCGCATGATCAACATTACTAATATATAAAATTGCCTAGGAAATAATGATCCTAATCGAATGAACAGATTTTGCCTATAAAGTTCCCCATGAATATTGTTACATATTAATATTCGTGGGGACATATTATTTTTATAAACATAAAATTAATCCTTACTTTCTTAGTAAGGATACTTGAAAATAAAAAAGTGCTCTTGTATAGTAATAATTATCAGAAAATTCAAATATATAGGAGGGACAATGTATGTCTCAAAATCATTGGCATTTAGATACTTTATCAATTCATGCGGGTCAAGAGGTAGACGCATTCTCAAAATCACGAGCAGTACCGATTTATCAGACCTCAAGTTACGTGTTCGATGATACAGAACATGCAAGAAAACTTTTTTCACTAGAAGAACCCGGAAACATTTACACCAGAATTATGAATCCTACACAAAACGTTTTTGAAGAACGCATTGCTGCACTTGAAGGTGGTGTCGGTGCACTAGCCACATCTTCTGGACAAGCTGCAATTCACTTAGCTTTATTAAATATTGTTGAAAGCGGCGATGAAATTGTAGCATCTTCAAATCTTTATGGTGGTACCTACAACTTATTTAATGTCACTTTCAAAAAACTAGGCATTAAAGTACACTTTGTGGATCCAAGTAATCCCGAAAATTTCAAAGCAGCCTTAACGGATAAAACCAAAGCAGTTTATGCCGAAACAATTGGTAATCCTAGAATAGACGTCTTAGATATTGAAAAAGTTGCTCATATTGCGCATGACCACGAGATACCTTTAATTGTTGATAACACTTTCCCAACTCCGTATTTATTACGTCCATTTGAGTATGGCGCTGATATTGTGATACACTCAGCCACAAAATTTATAGGAGGCCATGGGACTTCCATTGGTGGCATCATCGTCGATAGTGGTAAATTTAATTGGGATAATGGAAAGTTCCCTGGTTTAGTCGAACCGGATCCAAGTTATCATGGTGTTTCATATGCAAATGATGTAGGCGAAGCTGCTTATATTACAAAAGCACGCGTACAATTATTACGTGATCTTGGTTCTGCTGTTTCACCGTTTAATGTACATGAATTTCTAATTGGCTTAGAAACGTTACATCTTCGTTTAGAACGTCATTCAGAAAATGCACTTAAAGTCGCACAGTTTCTTGAAGAACATCCTAAAGTTTCTTGGGTGAATTACCCTGGCTTGAAAAGTAATGCATATCATAATCTTGCTAAAAAATATTTACCTAATGGCCAAGGCGCAATTTTAACCTTTGGTGTGGATGGTTCAGTTGAAGATATTGCCAAATTTGTTGAATCTTTAAATTTATTCTCACATTTAGCAAATGTAGGCGATTCAAAATCATTAGTTATTCATCCAGCTAGTACGACTCATTTACAACTTTCACCTGAAGAACAACAATCATCTGGTGTCTTACCAGAATTAGTAAGATTATCAATTGGTACTGAAAATATTGATGATATTATTTCAGATCTTGAACAAGGCTTACAAATATTATAAAAACGTCTGCATGTCTTTAAGTCATTTGATAAAAATCTAATTCATTCAAAATGATTATGACGGTCTGCAATAGAATGGCTAAAACTTGAGCGAATAAGCTTACATTAAGTCCCACTGACTCAAATCATTTGAGAAGTGGGACTTTAATTGCTAATTAAATGTTAAAGGCTGAAACAATTAACTTTTATCAGCAGTATAATATCTAATTGTCTATGTAGACGTCGCATCGATAAAAATAAGACATGTTTTTATACTTGAATTTTATTGATTTAACTTTTTAAAACCTTTAAATTTCATTTTGCTGAAACGATAACGTCTAATCATTACTTAAGACACCTCGCAACGTAACCGCAGACAACCCGAAGGCTAACGTCAGCAATGCATATTGTTTATGCTTTTTACATTTAGTAAATTCTTTTTGAAATTACATAATAATATTGGGATAATAATGATAATTATTTATCAAGTCGGAGGTACGCTTTTGGATAACTACAAAGATAAAGTTACGATGAATGTGATATTACTTGCTGGTAAAATTTTATTGTCATCTGGCGCTGAGGTTTCTCGTGTTGAAGATACAATGAGACGAATCGCCATTTGTATGGGTTATTATAATAGCCAAGGATATGTCATTAATGTATTTATCAATTTTTCATTAAGTGAAGAACACGATACTCGAATTTTGCGTATTGATAAAAACAGTACTAATTTACTTAAAATATTTCAAGTCAATAATATTTCCCGTAAACTTACAGACAATCAACTTGCTATAGAAGAAGCTTTTGAAGCGCTGAAAAATATTGATAGATCCAATTTAAGTATTCCACTATGGAAAAAAGTGATTGCGGCAGGTATTATATCGTTAAGTTTTTTATACTTACAAGGCGGTACTTGGTCTGATGCAATTACTACAATTATTGCTGGTGCTATAGGATTTTTAATCGTTGAGTATATGCAAAGTAAATCACTCACCATGTTTATACCTGAATTTGTAGGTTCATTTATCTTGGGTACGACCGTTATATTTGGTTCAGAACTGTTTCAAGTCAATCAATCTTTCGGACCAGCTATGATTGCCTCCGTTATGCCAATTGTACCTGGTGTACTAATAACGACTGCGATACAAGATTTATTTAGTAGACACATGTTAATGTTTACAGCAAAATTTTTAGAAGCACTCGTCATTGCCTTCGCAATTGGCTCAGGTATTGCGATTGCTTACTTAATTTTTTAGGAGGTCACATAATGACAATTTTATTTACTTTTTTATGTAGCTTTAGCGCATCATACTTTTTTAATGTGATTTACGATGCCCCTAAAAAATTATTTTTTCCAGCTGGGTTTGCTGGCTCAATGGGCTATTTTGTCAGCTACATTTTAGAACAATCATTTGAAATGGATAGTATATATTCTAGCTTGCTTGGTAGTTTAACATTAGGTTTGCTTGCCCATATTATGAGTCGTATTTTCAAAGCGCCCGTTGTACTTTTTATGATTCCTGGCATCATTCCACTTGTCCCAGGTAGTATTGCTTTTAGAGCGACACAGCAATTGGTGACTTTAAATTTCACAGATGCAACCAATACCTTTATACGAGCGATTTTAATTGCAGGTTCAATTGCATTAGGATTATTACTTTCTGACCAACTATCTAAAACATTAAACATAAGAAAATATATTTTGATTAAGCGCAACAGACTATAAATCAACTTAAGCATTTTAGACATCAAAAAATAGCGAGCATCTGAAATTTCCATTAAATCATTTCAGATGCTCGCTATCTTTATGAATGTGCAAACTGTTTTTATTGTTCATTTACATAATAAAGACCAGTAAGCACATTTTCTGCCAAATTACTTACTTTAATATGAAATGGTTTGTTTTGAATCAAATGGTGCTTTTGCGCATACGCTTCAATGTTTGCTTTATATGGTAATGCACTTTGTGTAACACCACCACCAAGAATAATATGATATACATTAAAGATATTAAATAAATTCGTACATAGTTGTTGTGTTAGTAACACTACTTCATTCATCATACGACTGATATTTTCATTGTCATTATTCATGTAGATGTCGATTGCTTCTCTAGTACTCACCACTTTTTGTAAAATATCACTCGCTTTACGACTGATCGCTAAACCTGACAGTTCATTTTCAACACATCCAAATTGGTGACACACCGGACATTGATAATCGCTATTATTTTTTATGATAGTATGACCAATTTCTCCAAAATTACCATCAATGCCAGTAACGAGTTGACCATTTCTTATATATGCCATACCAATACCTGTGCTAATTGTTAAGTATATGACATCTTCTACATCTGAATTTAAATATTGATATTCCGCTAATATCGCTGCATCAGTATCATTTACAAAATGTGGTTGAAATGCACTTTGCGCCTTTATAAAATCACCAGCATTAAAGCCTACATATTTCTGTAAATTAGGAGGATTCAAAAACAATCCTTCAGTATAATCACAAGGTCCTGGCATCGCGATATTCAATGTACTTTGCGCTACATTATTATATTTTTTGCTGAATTCATTTGCTATATTAATAATTTTTGTAAATTCTGCTTCCGGATGATCTACATCTGTCTCGAATTTTTGACTGTCAATCACTGATAAGTCTTGGTCTATAACCCCTACAATGGTTTTCGTGCCACCTATATCTGCGCAAATTTTAAGCATATCCATACACCTCATCACTCATATTATTACTTCAATTTTGGATAAAAAGAGGTGTAGGTTAAATGAATCTGCCTTAACGCAAATCCATGCCCTCACCTCTTAAACATTATACATAACTTATAATCATTGTCATATCACCGTTAAATGCTATGTTTTTATCTTCTGTCGTTAATATAAAATGTGTTCCTTTTTCTATTTTATAAACTTCATCATTCGTTTCTACATTACCATTACCCTTAACTATGGATACAAGACAATATGCGCTTGGTTTTTCATAATTTAATGCACCATTGATCATCCAGCGTTCGACCGTGAAGAAATCATTTGAAACAAATTGCGTATATGTTTGCCCTTGTCTCACCTCGTTTTTGGGTGTTGTATTGGGCGAAGTCGCAGCAAGATTAATCACAGCTTTACTCTGCGCTAAATGTAGTTCACGTTGGTTACCTTTGTTGTCAGTGCGCTCATAATCATAGATTCTGTATGTTGTATCGGAAGATTGTTGTGTTTCTAATATTAAAATACCTTCTCCGATAGCATGTACTGTACCAGCAGGCACATAGAAAAAATCTCCCGCCTTCACTTTAACTTTATGAAATAACTTATCAAATTGTTGTTGATCTATCATATCATTCAGTTCATCTTGATTTTCAGCGTTTACACCGTAAATAATTTCAGCATCTTCTTGTGCGTCTAATATATACCAACACTCTGTTTTACCGTATTCACCCTCATACTTTTGGGCATAGTCATTATCTGGATGGACTTGTACTGATAATTTATCTTTTGCATCTAAAATTTTAGTTAGCAATGGAAATTTAACATCACCTGAAACACCAAAAAGTGCTTTATCCTCATTCCACACTTCTTCTAAAGTTTTACCTTGATGCCTTCCATTTTCTATTGTATTTGTACCATTTGGATGCGCCGAAATCGCCCAACATTCTCCTGTATAATCACTTGGAATATCATAATTAAATGTTTTTAGAGCTGTTCCACCCCATATCCGTTCTTGAAATACAGGTTTTAAAAATAATGGCATTGCATGATACCTCCATTTAAATATCTTTTAATATATTATAAATCTGCTTACTATTTGTTGCATTTATTAAATTTTGCCTAGTTTCATTATCCATCAATGTTCTTGATAATCTTTGTAATAATTTGAGATGTGTGTCACTGCTATCACTTGGTACAGTAATTAAGAATATCAATTGAGGTAACGTTCCATCTAAACTTTCCCATTTCACGCCGTGCTTATTATTCATGACTGCTACGATAGGTGCTTTAACCGCATCCGATTTTGCATGAGGAATGGCTACGTTCATTCCAATCGCTGTCGTTGATTCCATCTCTCTCTTTAAGACATCGGATTTTAATTGTGATTGATCTGTAATATACCCTTGTTCATTTAAATTTTCTATTAACTGGTCTATTGCTTCATCTCTAGATAAAGTTTGTTTTGAAATATGAATAACTTGTTCACTAAATACACTTTGTTCTTCTAATGCTTGATTATCCATCGTTGAAACACTATTTTTTTCTGTTTCTATCTCATTTACTGATTGATCCATACCCATTTCAATATTATTCGTATCAACTGCAAGTGATGGCGTTTGTCTTCTTAAAATTAAAACCACACTCATTGTAACGATACTACCAATGATTACTGCAATAAAAAACCACAATATTTGATCAATTCCGCCTAGCACTGCAACTATTGGGCCTCCGTGTGCAACTCTGTCACCTACACCACCAATTGCAGCAATAACGGCAGCTACCATCGCACCAATCATATTAGATGGTATAATTCTAAACGGATCTTGTGCAGCAAATGGTATAGCACCTTCCGTAATACCGAACAATCCCATGGTAAATGATGCTTTGCCCATTTCAATTTCACCTTTATTAAACTTACGTTTATTGATAAATGTAGCCAATCCTAAACCAATAGGAGGTGTACATACTGCAACTGCAACCATTCCCATAACAGCATAGTTACCCTCCGCGATTAATGCTGAACCAAATAAAAATGCTACTTTGTTTACTGGTCCACCCATATCAAAAGCAATCATAGCACCAACTATTAATGCTAAAATAATAATATTTGTCCCTTGCATACTCTTTAACCAAGTTGTTAATCCTTCAAAAATACTCGCAATTGGTGCGCCAATCAAGAAGATAAAAATTAATCCTACAATCAATGAAGAGATGATTGGAATAATAATGATTGGCATAATAGGTGCCATCGCTTTAGGTACTTTAATATTTTTTATCCATTTTGCAATATAACCTGCGATAAATCCTGCAACAATACCACCTAAAAACCCAGCGCCTGCATCACTACCATAAAAGCTACCGTCAGCTGCGATTGCGCCTCCAATCATACCAGGTACCAAACCAGGTTTATCTGCAATACTCACTGCAATATACCCAGCCAATATTGGAACCATAAAACTAAATGCTAGAGAACCAATATTTTCAATTGATTTCCAAAAAGAATCATCTGGTATAACTAAACCTTTTGATGAAGCCTCACCACCTAAAGTTAGAGCAATAGCCATCAATAATCCACCAACTACAATGAAAGGTACCATAAATGATACACCATTCATTAAATGTTGATAGACCATTTGCATCCCACTTTTTTGCTCTTGATCATCATCTTTTTGATTCGTATTCCCATTACGATCATGATGAATATGTCCATCTTTATCAATGACACGTTGAATTAATTCTTTTGGTTTATGAATGCCTTCACGAACACTTTCATTTATAATTAATTTCCCATCAAAACGTGACAAATCTACTTGTCTATCGGCTGCAATGATAATGCCATCCGCTTCTTTAATTTCTTTTGATGTTAAAACATTTTCTGCCCCTACACCACCTTGAGTTTCTACTTTTATATTGACGCCCATTTCTTGAGCAGCTTGTTCTAACTTTTCTTGTGCCATATATGTATGCGCTATACCATTTGGGCACGATGTAATCGCTAATATTTTCATCATTTCATCCTCCTCACATTCAA
Source organism: Staphylococcus cohnii species complex 1663 (assembly GCF_041008415.1). NCBI lineage: Bacteria > Bacillati > Bacillota > Bacilli > Caryophanales > Staphylococcaceae > Staphylococcus > Staphylococcus cohnii species complex 1663. The sequence continues at coordinate 116,387 of NZ_JBFDVL010000006.1, read as the reverse complement.
TTGTAAACGCTTTCTAATATTGATAAAAAAACATAATTGCCGTTATCAACGGCAATTATGTTTTGATTAGTTTAATCATATACTGTTTTAGATGTTGTGCATCCATAGTCATAAGTTGATCGACATCATACTCGTTTAATCCAGCTATCACATGTATGATTTTCTTCATTGCTGAGGTATCAGAATTTGCGATGGCTAAAAAGAACACTAATTTAACTTTATTTTGTTTCCATAGTAAGCCATGAGGGCATTTAAATATAATAACATGTGAACGCAACACTTTCGCAGGATCACCATGTGGCATACTAATACCATTCCCTATATATGTTGAAGCAAATTTTTCACGTTCCAATGCACTCTTCATATAACTTTCCGTAATAGCATGTTGTTTCATCAGCATTGACTGTGCGTTTTCAAAAACATGGGTTGCAGTTTCCTCATCTGTCATCGTTTGAACATCAAATTGAATTGCAGATATTTCATCCTGTTTCAACACAGGGTTTCTTTTATTATTGATAAATGATTTAATGTGATTTATATCATTATCCGAAAGCAAAGGGGATACCTCTATCACGTGTAATGTATTTGGTAAATCAGCAGTGTCAATGGGATGCGTGGTAATCAACATATCAATATTTGAAAAATTGTAATGAGACAGTCTCTCTAATTTTAAAGTATCAACAATATTTATATGACTATCTAGATTCGCAATTTTCACTTCCAACAAACTAGATATTCCTAAACCATAATAACAGGTTATCACAATGTTAACTTCGTCTTTTTTATTACGATCAATAGATGATTGAAAATGTAATGCTAAAAAAGCAATTTCATCTTCTACTAAGCTTAAATTTGAATCTTTAGCCAAGTATTTTACAGTTTCATACAATGCATTAAAAACAAAAGGATAGTATTTTTTGATTTCATCCGTTAATGGATTATTGATATATACATTTTTAGCGATACGCAAATACGCTCTGCTAAAATGTACTTGAATGTTTTCACGTAAAATATTGTCTTGGGTAAAATTGATACCAACTATTTTTTCCATTTGATGAATCATGCGCGCTACATAGCTTTCAACAAAAAAGGTTTCTATACCCAAATCATATTTATTAAAGTAATAACTAATGAAAAAAGAAAATAACTTAGCTGTATCTTTCGATAATCCATAAGCTAATTTATGGTTGATATCTTCTATACACTGCATCGCTATTTCTTCAGCCTCTTCATTTATCACCCATGAATCTTCACTTATCTTTTCCCTTTTTATAATAATGACTAAATGAATGAGTAATTGTTGAATACGCATATCAGAAGTAAAAATATAATGTTGTGCTAATCTGTTTTTAATAATATGACATATGGTTTTGATGTGCGCTTGAGGTATTTCATTAAGTATCAAACCCTCTACTGTCTTTTCATTATTAGACAATTGATTTAAATGTAATATCGCATTCCTTATATTCATTTCATTACCAGTTATGGTAACACCTTTTTTCTTAATGACCTCAACGTTAATATCAAATGATGCACACCAAGCCTTTATTCTATTTATATAATCATTAGCTTCTGCTTTCGTTACCATAAATGCTGATTCTATTTGATCAATGGTAGTGGGTTTCTGATACATTAATAATTCATATCCAATTTTCATTAACTTTTCATTTTCTTTTGTTAAATACGAATGTATCAATGTCTCTAATTCTGTCTCATCATAATGGTCATGATTGAGTTTATATCCTTTCCCTTTAACACTTGTAATCAAGCGATTTATAATTTCACCATTAATGTATTGTATATCATTTCTCACTGTTCTATTGGAAACACTTAAATAATTAGCTATTTCATCTGCGCTTAGGTAATGATTACTGTTGTTCAACAATAACCTAATGAGTTTAGCATGTCTTATCAACATGATTGCACCGCGCTTTCTAATCGTTTAATTTTTTATTAAATTCAATATTAATATTTAAATACATTGTATCCATACCTTCATATTAAAGCAAGCAGTCACACTATGATACTTCTGACATAATGATGAAACAAAAATATGAGTACAAAATAAAAAAGTGGCAATTTCTATATAAAATCTAGAAATCGCCATTTTTTATGCTATGTGATACTTATGTTTCTCACTCTATATTAAATGAACTTAATTTTGTGCTATATCAATTGTTTGTCTGATATATTGATATGCTTCAACGAGCTGCTGTTCTTCTTGTTCATCCAATGTGATAGGATATCTTTGTACAATACCATGCTGATCAATTAATGTCGGCAAACTATACGCCCCGTCATCTAGCCCGTATTCCTGACTGATTGATGTTAGTGGCATAATTGTGCGTTGATTCAAAGCAATCGCTTGTATCAATGTAGTAGTCACCCTGGAAATCGCTGCATTGGTCCACCCTTTTTGATAAAAAACATCCATTGATACTTCATTGATAATTGATGTAATATGTGCTTTATCAATTACTGGTGATTGACTTAAAGCTTCATACTCTGATAGTTCCATACCATGAATGCGCACTTTGCTCCATACAGGCACTGCATACTGACCATGTTCACCAATAACAAAAGCTTCAACATTTTTAGGATCAATTTGGTAATGCTGAGCGATAATGGTTTTGAACCTTGAGCTTTCCAATGCTGTACCCGTTCCAATGATTTTATGAGTTGGATAATTGACTTGATTAGCAAAATATACCATCGAATCCACTGGGTTAGAAATTAAAATAATAATAGCTTCTTGCGTTACTTCAGCAATTTGTTTCATAACATTTTTTATAATATCATGATTATCTTGTGCCAATAGTGTACGATCACCATCGTTTTTATCCGTTTGTATACTTGCGGCAATTACTATAAAATCTGCATCAGCTAAATCTTGATATGCGCCAGCTTTAATTCGCACATGACTTGTATTAAACAATCCTTGCGAATGATTATGATCAAGCGCCTCACCGCTTGCAATTTCTTCTTTGCTATCAATTAATACAATTTCTGAAAATAAATTCAAATATTGAACGTCTGTCAATACTTGGCTGCCCACTCTACCAAGTCCGACAATTCCTAACTTAGACATGTGTAACCATACCTCCTCTGTTTGTTAAAACCTATATCATAAATTAATGTTTTTATTTTTCATACGGTATAACATCTTCATTATATTCTTTTTTTATGAACTTTTTCATATCTTCAGATTGTAAAACTTTTAATAGAGTTTGATACTTTTCATCATCTTTATGGCCTTTTTGAACTGCAATAATGTTAGCAAATGGTGATGATTTACCTTCTATTGCAATAGCATCTTTGTGTGGCGTCAAACCATTATCTATCGCATAATTAGAATTCATGATGACAGCTGCGCCTTCTTTACTTTTATATGTTTTAGGTAAAAATTCTGCACCCTGCTTATTGTTAAATTTGAGATTCTTTTTATTTTCCACGATATCTTCAAATTTGGCATCTTCAATTTTGACACCTTTTTTAATTTTTATTAATCCTTTATCTACGAAAAATGATAAGAAACGCCCTTCTTCAGCTGGATTATTGGAAACGTAGATTGTAGAGCCTTTAGGAATGTCTTTGATGTCTTTATATTTTTTACTGTATACGCCCATTGGTGTCGTAAATACTTTTCCTACTTCCTCAATATTATAATTATGGTCATCTCTTTCAGCCTTTAAATAAGGTACATGTTGAAAGAAGTTTGCATCAACATCACCTTTGTCTAAAAGTTTATTAGGTACTTTGTAGTCATTAACAACTTTAATTTCTAAATCATACCCTTTTTTCTTCATTTCATCTTTCGCATGTTTTAAAACTTCGCCATGAGGTGCTGGTGATGTAGCAATCGTGATTTTTTTATTTTCTTTATCTTTGGACGAACCACAAGCTACGAGTATTGCAGCAAAACATACTAAAATTGTTAAACTAATCAACTTTTTCATAACATCTCTCCTTAACCTTGTCTGAAAATAAAATTCATTCATTATGTAAAAAAATACTTTCTCTTATTGTAATAAAGAGAAAGTATCCACCTTCTCTTATCTTTGAAAGTAATCAAGATTACTTTCTGTGAATTAGCACCATTTCGTTTAACGATGGTTGCCGGGTTTCATCGGGCACATCCCTCCACCTCTCTAAATAAGAGTCAATCCTATGTATTTGAGTTGTATTAATCCTAGCATTCCACTCATGTATAGTCAATAAATTTTAGAAAATTCTAATTAATTATTGATTAATCTAATGTTAATAAAATTGTTCCATGTGAAACGAATATATTTACACTATGAACCGGCAATGCACTCACATCTTAATTATTTAATTTGTTAGTTTACATAATGGTTTTACTTCTATTTTCAAATAAACATAATGATGTCCGTATATGAAACCACCAATATTGTGTGGGTTTTCTAAAATATAAAACATTCGTTTATAATCATTGTTGGCATTTGAAAATATAGATTTCTATTACGTTTTGTATAACAGTTAAGTGGAATATTAATACTGTACTATCTATTAGGAGGTAATACAATGACTTTTGAATTTAAACATGATTTAGGAACGACTGATTTACCAGAAGATATTCATTCAGCAGTAGCTTTAGAATTTTCTTTTGTTGATGCATTCGTTGCTTTAAATATAGATGTTAAAGGCATTGCTGATGATAATGATAGCACAAATTTAATATCACCAATTAAAGAAGCAGTTGGTAAATATAGATCTGTTGGCACTCGTATTGATCCAGATTTTGAATCAATTCGTTCTGCCTCTCCGCAACTTATCATTGGAGATGTTGATCGTCATCAAGATATATATAATGAATTAAGTGAGATTGCACCTACTATTTTATTTAGAAGTTTTGATGCTGGCTATCAAGAAACTTTAGAAATATTCCAACGTATTGGTACAGCAGTTAATAAATCTAAAGAGGCTAAAGAGCGCTTAGACAAACACAATGAATTAATCAATGATTTCAACAAGCAAATTGATATAGATAAAAACAAAGAAACATTGGCGGCTGTAGTTTCTGAACAAGGTATAACTGCACATTCTAACAAAACGTATGTAGGTGAACTTCTAAGTAAATTAGGTTTCAATAATGCACTTAGTGAAAACATTGCGGATAAACTACCTGCATATAGAGAATCAAATTATTTAGAAATGTCATACGAACAGCTTGTTGAGGTTAATCCAGAAAGATTAATTATAATGATTGATGAAAATAATGATGAAGATTTAAACAAATTACAAAACAGTAATCAATGGGACCAACTTGATGCTGTAAAAAATAATAATGTTCATTTCGTAAATAGAGATGAATGGTCAAAACTGCGTGGCTTATTTGCCTCTGAAGATATTGCAAAAACTTTAGCCAATCTTAAAGAATAATGTATCTTTATAATTGTATTATCAGTTTACTCGTTTTTTAAAATTAGTTATAAATGATGATATTAATTATAAAAATAGTTAGTTATTTAAGATAATATTTGAACTCAAAAGATTACAAGATGCTAGGCAATTCATCATTTGCCTCAGCATCTTAGTATTATATTTGAACAACAATAGTCGACCGAATAAAAACCATTTCCAAATTGTTGAATTACTAATACTTATACCTGAAAACTATATCTAAAATTAACTTAAAACACTACACTTGTTTCATTACATAATATCAAAATCTATCATCGGTCCAATTTATCATTCTTTTCTCAAATACAAGAGATACTGAAATGTAAAATATAACTATTGCATGCGGTGTTTCAGCTGTTTCACCATTCATACAATAAAAACGATTATTGAGTTGAAAATTGTAATAATATATTGACATATCGAAATATAACGATGTAATATAATGATATGGAAAATTTAGAAGTTTTTAAAGCATTGGCAAGCCCTACTAGATTACAAATTTTGCATTGGTTAAAAGATCCTAAAAGTAATTTCGGTTATCAAGAGGGTATTGATTTAGTAGATGTAGGCGTTTGTGTGAGTCAAATTAAAGAAAAGTTAGACATGACACAATCTACTGCATCACAACACTTGTCTATATTAAGTAAAGCAGGCCTTGTAAATTATAAACGTTTAGGTAAATGGACGTATTATAAAAGGGATGAAAAAGCCATAAAAAATATAGGGAAAGTGATTGAAAAAGAACTATAAGTTAGTTCTTTTTTATTCTTTCACATCGTCATTTAGCGATATAACGATTCATTTTCCATCATAACTTTAAAAAGGAGTTTTAATAGTGAAAGCATGGCATTTAGAAAATTTCGGTTTAGATAATTTAAAGCAAGTCGAGGTAGATAAACCTAAAATTAATGAGAATCAAATTTTAGTGAAAGTAAATTCTGTGTCACTTAATTATCGAGACACTGCTATTGTCGAAGGTGTATATACACCAGAGTTACTCAAGTTCCCCTTCGTCCCTGTCTCAGATGCTTCAGGTGAAGTTGTAGAAATAGGTTCTAATGTTACTAAGTTTAAAATTGGGGATCGAGTTACATCTCACATGTTCACAACTTGGTTAGAAGGTAAGCCAAAAGGTGATGAGCAACTATATGCATTGGGTGCTACAGTTAATGGCGGACTTTCAGAATATATGGTATTAAATGAAAGTGCTACTGTTTTATCTCCTGAAACTTATACAGATAATCAGGCATCTACATTACCCGTAGCAGCATTTGTTGTCTGGTTCTCTTTAGTTGAATATGGCAATATTAAAGCGGGCGATCGCGTATTAGTACAAGGTACTGGTGGCGTGTCTATATTTGCAATTCAAATTGCATCAGCATTAGGTGCAGAGGTTATTGCAACAAGTAGTAGTGACGAGAAACTAGAAAAAGCAAAAGAACTGGGTGCCTCTAAGGTAATCAACTACAAAACCCACCCTGATTGGGAAAAAGAAGTACAAAAATTAACAAACGGTAAAGGCGTCGAACATATTGTCGAGGTAGTCGGTGGCTCAAGTATTGCAAAATCTATAGAAGCTTTAGCATTCCAAGGAAATATTTATGTTATTGGTTTTCTAGAAAATATGGAAGCAGAGGTAAATTTATTTTCATTACTTGCTAAACAAGCCAAAATTCAAGGTATTAATGTAGGACATCATAGAGCTTTTGAAGATTTTACTAAAGCTTTAGATAAACTAAATATTGACCCAATAATTGACAATGTGTATTCATTTGATCAAGCAAAAGAAGCATATGAGCATCAGATGAAAGGTGCATTTGGTAAGATTGTTATAGATTTTAATAAGTAGGGCCATTGAAACACTAAACCCGAAACTTACTAGAGTAAGCTTCGGGTTCTTTTAGATGTGCTGTGTTGACATTCGTAAATAATGCACAATGTAAAGCTATCCTCAATAACGGCATATTGTCCATCATTGGTAATATAGGCGGTTTCGCTTTATCATTCAGATGTATAAATTGTAAATAACATTATTATTTTGATTTCAAAGACATTTTTATCTCCACTAATATACACCATAATACTATGCTTTATTGAATATTATGTAATTAATTAAAAATCTAAGAAAGCCTTAACGATAATGCTGTTAAGGCTTTTTTACATAAAAAACATACATTAATAATATCTCGCATCAATGTTTATGCCACTTTCTAATAAATTTCTAAATCTAGTTTATTGGATTCATTCCAACTTTCCATGTTTTATAAGTTAATTTACCACCTTGCCTTTTAAACTTTTCATTACTTACACCGCGTTCATAGGGTGCTGCAGCTTTTATATTAATGTGAGGTGTTACATTTAATAAGTTTGCATACCAGTCAGCCCAAACATTGCCTTTTACAGGATCATCATCTGCTACATTATAAATACCCGAATCAAAGCTTAAAGCCTGAATTGCTGTTTCAATTGCATCATCTATATGAATAAATGATTGAACACCATCTGTGATTGAAATTTCATTATTCATAAATTGATTATAAATCATGCCGTATTTACCATACCAAGTACCTGGACCATATAATAACCCATAACGCAAAATGACATAATTTTTTATTCGAGCTGTTTCTTTTTCTAATCCATCAACGCCATCTACTGTAATTTTACGATCTCCACTAGATTCGTAATCTAAAGGCGTATCCTCAGTTGCCAACCCATTACCGCCTTCATATGCGAAAGCAATGCTTTGTGATTGGATATGTTCCACGCCGTGCTGAATTGCTGCATCAACAAAATTTTTTGTACCTTCAATTCTAACTTTTGTGTTAGCTGACATATCAACCTGCTTTAAATCAGTAATTTCATTCATGATAATGTCTGGTTTGAAATCACCAATACTGCGTTCTATCGTTTCGTATTCTAAAATATTACCGATATATGCTTGAATACCTGCATTAACTAGTTTCTCCTCACCCTTTTTAGATGTTGTTAATCCAGCTACTTCATAGCCTTCTTCAAGTAAACGCTTTGTCAGTTTCGTGCCAATAAGACCTGTAGCACCAGTTACAAATACTTTCGTCATAATCATCCTCCTTCATGATTCACATTTTATAATCATTTTTATTTTTCTTGTCTAAATTTTATACTACTTTCAAAGATGATAATACACGTGACCTTCAAAAGCTTATGTAACATCTTAAAGGTCATGTTCATTATAAATATCAAAATAATGATATGAGCATGGTTCTACATTTCAAATAATTGCTATATAGTAATCACCACTTTCACTCCATGCTTCATTTATTAAATATACCCACTGCGTATTTAACAATAAACAATGAATTACGTTATATATCACTTGCTTTTGCAACTACCCGGCCAATCCATTACATAATCATCAAAAATTTAATGTTTTTATATTTTGGCTTAGATTATTAAGTCTCATTTCTCAAATATGAAGGATGTTCTTTGATATTTAAAATTTATTGTATATTATGCAATGAGCATGCCTTTAAATTTTCTGTTCATTTCCAATGCGTAACTTTGAACTTTTAGTGGTATATATATAACAATATGAATCATTACATAGATTAAGGAGTGTTTAAGATGCGTATTTTAGTCTTAGGAGCAGGTGGAATTGGAGGCTATTTTGGTGGTCGTTTAGTAGAAAATCATAAAAATGTCACTTTTTTAGTAAGACCGAAAAGGAAATCTTATTTGGAAAGGAACGGCTTAGTCATCCATAGTGAGAACGGTGATTATAGTTTTACCCCTCAATTGATTACTAAAGAAGACAAAGCAGAACCATTTGATGTAATTTTACTATCTTCAAAATCCTATCACCTTGAGCAAGCAATCGATGACTTGAAACCATTTGTTGGGGACCACACAGTGATTATCCCACTGTTGAACGGTGTTGCACATATTCCAAAATTACAAGCTGTTTTTGGTGAAAATAAAGTCATGGGTGGATATTGCATCATTGAAACCTCATTGAATGCCACTGGTGAAGTCGTACAAACTAGTGATTTCGATAAACTTTTCTTTGGAGAATTAAATGGTACGAATAGTGATAGAGCTAAATTAATAGAAGATACTTTCGCTAATACAAAATCTGAATTTATATTAACTTCAGATATCATGCGTGGTATGTGGCAAAAATATCTAATGATTACAGTATTATCAAGTGTAACTACGATGATGCATGCACCAATCGGACCAATACGTGATAGTGAAGGTGGCACTGATTTTATCAAATCATTATATGAAGAAGTTTCATCCATTATGAGAAGTCACCAAGTGCCCATTGACGATACAATAGTTAATCAGTATATGAAAGGACTTACTAAGCTCTCATATCATTTCAAAACATCAATGCAACGTGATATGGAAAAAGGCTTAAATATCGAAGCCGATCACTTACAAGGCTATTTACTGAATTTAGCCGAAGAACATCAACTAAACGCACCATTGCTTTATGCTTCATATCAAAATCACAAAGTTTATAAAGAAATGCTTCAATAAAATCTTCTTAAAACTTAGCTAAAAATTATAAGGAGGCATATCAATGAGCTTAAATACGTACGCACACCCTTTTGATATCGCAACAAGCCTAAAACAACAAGAAATTGGCGTTTATCATGGACATACTTCTGACGATTATGCCAATATGGTTGGCCCTTTTGGTGGTGTGATTGCATCAACATTATTACGAGCAATTATAGAACATCCTGACTGTCTTGGTAGCCCAGTTTCATTTACTGTTAATTACGCAGCACCTGTCAAAGACGGCTCATTTATTATTAAGGCAAATCCTACAAGAACCAATCGTTCTACACAACATTGGTATGTTGAACTGTGCCAACATCATGAAATAGTTATCACAGCGACTGCAGTTACCGCAAAGAAAAGAGATACATGGTCTTCAACCGAATTAAACAAGCCAGAAGTGCCAGATGCAGAACGTGTAGACAGTTTATCATTAACTGAAGTCCCACCCTGGGTAAATCATTATGATATTAAAATAGTAAAAGGTGCACCTAGAGCTTACACAAAATCAAATCATGCAGATTCAGTTACATTACAATGGATGAAAGACAAGCCAAATAGACCACTAGATTATTTATCACTTGCTTCAATGTGTGACGCCTTTTTCCCAAGAATATACGTCCGTCGTGAAAAAGTTGTTCCAATAGGTACAGTTTCTCTTACTGTTTACTTTCATTCTGACACGGAAGCATTAGAAAAACACAATAATCATCATGTATTAGGACATACACGGGCACAAAATTTTAATAACGGTTTTTATGACCAAACCGGCGAAATTTGGAGTGCTGATGGATCGTTATTAGCTACGACAACACAACTTGTTTACTATAAAGAATAAAACAACACAAAATCCTAGGTTTATGATTTTACATAGCCTAGGATTTTTATGATTACTGTTCTTTCATCGCTTTTTGGTTCGAACGTTTTTGTAATAAAATTGACACTACAGCGACAACAACAATTAAGCCAACAATACCAATGATGCCCAAATATTTTGCTACATTACCAAGCACGACACCCACTACTAAGAAATCTGTATCTGAGAACGTAGTAGCAGCACCACCTAAATCCCCTAAAAATGGCAAGAATAATAATGGTAGGAACGTGATTAATAAGCCATTTAAAGCTGAGCCAGCTACCGCACCTCTAATACCTCCGCGTGCATTACCAAAGACACCTGCCGTAGCGCCCAAGAAGAAGTGTGCAACCACACCTGGAAGTATCACGACACCACCGAATAAGAATAAAATGAACATCCCAATCACACCTACAATAAAGCTGACAAAGAAACCGATTAACACTGCATTTTGTGCATAAGGGAAGACTATCGGACAGTCTAACGCAGGTTTCGTATTGGGAACCAATTTTTCAGATATACCTTTAAATGCAGGCACTATTTCTGCAAGAATTAAGCGAACCCCAGTTAAAATAATAAATACACCTGCTGCAAATGTAACGCCCTGAATAAGTGAAAATACAATAAAGTTTTGCCCATCGCTGATTTCTGAATGTACGAAAGTAGGTGTAGCAAACAATGATGCTACAAAATAAAGCAATGTCATTGTTAAAGAAATACTGATCGTACTTTCTCTTAAAAAACTTAACCCTTTAGGAAAATTGATATCTTCAGTCGATTTTGATTTACTTTTAAATAATTTCCCAATTTCTCCAGCAGCCCAATAACTCAATGTACCAAAATGACCCAAAGCAACTTGATCGTTTTCAGTGATCTTTTTCATTGTAGGCTGTGCTAAAGCTGGTAATATTGCCATAATCAAACCTAAAATAATCGCCCCAATAATCACTGTTAACGTACCTGTCACATGACCAACTGACAATAATATCGCTAAAAATGCGGCCATATAAAATGTATGGTGGCCAGTTAAGAAAATATATTTCAAATTAGTTATACGTGCAATAATGATATTCACTAGCATGCCAAACACCATGATTAACGCTGCAGTCGTACCATATTGTTCCAGTGCAATTGATATGATCGCTTCATTATTAGGCACAACCCCCTGCACACCAAATGCATGTTGGAAAATTTTACCAAATGGTTCTAATGATTGCGTTACTACATTAGCACCCGCACTTAAGACTAAAAATCCTAAAATTGTTTTTATCGTACCTGAAGTAATATCAGTTGCTGACTTTTTCTGAACAATTAATCCAATCAATGCGATTAGGGCAACTAATATCGCAGGTTGACTCAAAATATCGACGATAAAATCAAGAATTGGCTTCATTGTCCCACCTCCTTATTAATGATTAAAGTACGTTTAAATCTTTTAATTTTTCATCTAGTTTTTGCTGTAATTCTTCTTTATCTAATATATTATCTAACACAATGACATCACCTAAATTTTTTGTGTTTTCTTCTAAATCTCTCCCACAAATAAATAAATCTGCCATATCAGGGCTCGCGCTCATAACATCACTATGTTCAACCTTTATGTCTGATGGTGCATTTATATTTTTAAGTGCTTCTTGTGCATTCATTTCAACCATAAAACTACTTCCTAATCCGTGACCACATACTACTAAAATTTTCATTGTCCTCATTCTCCTTTAAATATATTTATAATTTCACTTGATGTTTGTGCATTTAATAAATGTTCTACTGTCTGTTGATTGCCTAAAGTTATAGCTAAATTTCTCAATACTTCTAAGTGTCCTTCATTATCTATAGCACTTAATACAAACACCAATGAAGCATAGTGCCCTTCTTCTGAAAAGTTAATGTGCTGATTTAGTTTTAACAAACTTAGACCTATCTTTTTTACATTATTATTCGGTCGAGCATGTGCAATCGCTATTTCTGGAGCAATAACTATATAAGGGCCTAATTTTTCTACACTATGAATCATGTCATCAATGTAATCTTGCTGAAAATAGCCTTGTTCTTTCAAAGGATTTGCAGCTATACTAATTGCTTCACGCCAACTTTTAACCTGTTCAAGTACTTGCACTTTATCTGATGATAAAATTTCCAAAGTCATTTTCCCCTCCTTAATGTTGACTCACTTCATTTATGCAGTGCATAATTGCTTCAATATTTCCTGAAAGTAATATATTTCTAGTTTTATCATTCATAATCAGTTCACTAAGTTGTCTCAATGCATTTAAATGAATTTGCGGCTGAGCGGTTGCTAACGTCACAATGATATATACAGGATCATATTGTTCATGTCCAAAGCGAACACCTTTTTGATAGTGTGTCAAACTAAAACCTACTGTCCCTTTAACATGTGTTGGTTTAGCATGAATTAAAGCAATGTGCGGACTGATAACCATATATGGTCCAAATGCATTTAATTGTTCAATGATTTCATCGGCATAAATACAATCAACAATTTGAGTATCAATCAAAGTTTCAATACTTTGCCTAATTGCATCATTTCTACAAAGCGAAGGTTGTTGTGTTAAAATTCTATTTTTTGGTAAGACTTCTTTTAGAGTAGGCCCTAGTCCTTTGATATCATACACATATTGTTCTCTTGATTTATTAATAATTGTGTTAATTTGTTGACGGTCATTTTTATCTAAAAATGGAGAAACATTGAGTATAGGTATTGAAGCATGTTCAAACGGTACCGTTGATATGATATAGTCAACGCCTTCATGCTTTAATAACGTCTCATCAATTTCGTAGATTGAATAAGCATCTACAATTTCAAGTTCAGGATAAATATGTCGAATTCTACTTCTCAATAATTGTGAAGTACCGATGCCTGAGCCGCACAGTAAAACTACTTTTAGAGCATTTGTAGTAATTGCTGAAATACGTTCAATTGCTGAAGCAAAATGTAACGTAATGTATGCAAGTTCATCTTTGTCAAAGCAAATACGATAATTCTCTTCCACGCCCCAAATATGATTGCGTAATCTTTCTACGATGTGATGGTACTGTTGAAATATTTCATCTGTCAGAGGATTATTATGCGTCATATCGAACTTCAACCGGTGAATTGCTGGTCTTAAATGAACAATTAAGCCATTTAATAATTTAGTATCGTTAATTAAATCTATGCCTAAGTCACCACTCATGCGTTCTATCAATTGTTCGGTTAGAATTTCTAAATCATCTATTGTTTCGTTTTTTTGATTCATCTCTGAAGTTTTAGCCCCTAGCAAATGTAATGTAATAAAGCCTGCTTCGCTTTTAGGGAATTGTATATCGAGTTTTTCTTCCAAAGATGCCTTTATAAGTAATGCCACGCGAAATTGGTCTGTTTCCGCTAATTTGTTATATTCCATATCTGGTATTTCAAAAACAAACTTTTCTTTCGTTCGGTGTATTGCAATTAAAATATGATAAATCAGACCATCAATTGCACTTTGGACTAACTGATAATCCGCTTCAAATAATACTGACACTACAGTTAATCGAATCGTTTCCAATGCTTTATTCGAAAATAGCTTATGCCCTATTTGATGTGTATGGTTTTGAAAATATTCATGGACACGTGTCGCATATGCTTTTCGATAATCTGTTTCTTCACCTTGTATGATAAATCCCTTGTTTTTAATATATTTTAAATTCAAATTATAAGAAGATAACCAAGTCTGTACATTTTTCAGATCTTCAACGATCGTTCTACGTGTCACAGAAACCATATCGGCCAACGTGTTAGAAGATGTTGGTGTATTAGATTCAAAAAGCTTTAATATGATATATCGAATTCTTTCTTCTTTAGAATAATGTATTGAAGTCGCTATATATTGAGGAACAATATCATCCAAAGGTTTTTTAGATTCAATCTTTATACCTGCATTTTTATTTCTAAAAATCGTTAAATCCAATTGTTTTGCCATACTTTCTATATATTCTAAATCGTACTGTATCGTCCTTTCTGAAACATTGAATTGGTTAGCTAAGTGATGAATAGTTATAAAGGATTCACGTTCAAGTAAGAATGTTAAGATATGATGCTGTCTCTTGCTTAACACATGAGCAACCTCCTTATATTTATATTGTAACCGCTTACTTTCATTTTTAGATGTGTAATCTCTTTCGTCTCATAATCCGAAAAGTTGCACATCTATCATAAACGATCACTTTTTAAAATTATAATTTATTTAATTATAATTTTATATAAATACTTCAATAAAATATTAAAAAGAGAATCCAACGTTAATGTGTTGCATCCTCTTCTCCGTACCTATAATTTTTAATGTATTTAATCAAACTAAAATAAGCCAATGAATATTTGTAACCATGGATTTATGCATGGCGTTTTTATTAGCGATTTATGGAACGTGCAATCATCGATATCGTGTGTCTCTCTCCACGCAACGCCTTACTCAATTCAAATATATTTTCCACAGGAGCTAAACCACAATAACTCCCATCACCAATGTGTTGAATATCCACGCCACATATTTTATTTCGAATGGCAAAATCTCTAATAGTGCTCGGATCAGCGCTCTCTTGACTCGTACCAATTGCTGACATGACAAGTCCCCCTTCACGATGTACTTCTTTGACAATATCTTTAAGTTGCGCTTCATCGAAACCTGGCACTGTACCGACAGCAGGTACTAGTATAATATCAGCACCCGCTTCAATAAATTGCTTTACATATGCCCTGGTAATCACAGGCTCATCTACACCTGAACTATGCATTTTCCCAGCGATAATCAAACCTGAAAAATGATTTCTTGTATTTTGGATTGCTTCAACTATTTTCTTATTAGATACACCAGTTGCAGGATTTCCAGTCATACATATAAAATCCACCCCTAATGCTTCAAGTACTTGAACCGTTTCAGGACTTGCTTGACGTCCTTCTGCAATTTCTAAGTGTTGCTCATACATATTTGTTCCGTCATCAACAGGTTCTAAGTTCACACCAATGGGTCTACCCACGAGTCGTTTTAATGTTTCTATAACCTGTTCGTGTTCATCTATATTTTTTACTTTTGGATGAAACGCATCAAAGCCATTTAATAAAATCAAATCAGCACCAAACGCACGCGCTATTTCAGCATTGGTAATATCAGGCACGACAGGCGTTTCTGTAACTATATTTTCAGATAAAACTACACGCCCAGCACTCGCCTTAATGCTCTGTTTTAATTCTTCACCTGACATTGCTAGTAGTTCTGAAGCATTGTTACTCAGTATTCGCTTAACCATTGTATTCCACTCCTTAATATATACTTTAGCTGTCATCTATTTATTATAACTACATGATATAGTAATGATGTTCTTTCTTCCGTAACGACGTCACTGAATCCCCCTATATTTCATTATACACAGCCTCTACTTATTATTATTATTTTTTAAATAAAATCTACTACTATATGCATTTTCATTTTTTTGAATTTAAATTTAGTTAATTTTCAAAATAGTAGTGTAACACAAATATAAATGTGATAATATTATATTTTAATATACATATTACAAGGGGGAAGCTTTATGCAGTGTCCAAAATGTGGAAATCCTATTGAAGCATCAGATTTATTTTGTGGAGAGTGTGGTACAAAATTATCTCATCAAACAAATACAACAAACGAAACTAAAAACAAACCGAACTATGCATCCGAACAAAATTCAATGGAGTCTAATGCAACACAAATATCAACACATGATTCAACACAGTCTAATCATAAAAATGAGCAGTTTTCAAAGCATACTTCAGATATTTTCAATGAAGCTAAAACGTTCTTTTCAACTGCTTTCAGACATCCTGATAAAGAACTTGTGAGTCCTCACTTTTTTTCTTACAAAACACTTTTCAGTTTAATCATAGCAGGATTACTTTTATCCATTATATTACTAACGATATTGATACCTGCAGAAGTTGCATATTTCATGACAAGTAAAGCAAGCGTTGTGTTTAACATTTCACTTTTCTTATTAATAGCAATTACAGTACTATTTGGTATCACTTTTGCACTAATAAAAATATTAAATATTAATTCGACGTTACATAAAGTATTTTCAGATTTCGTTTTAGTCAACACCCTTTCTGTTATTACACTTTTGTTTGGTTTATTATTTTTAGCAATTCATGTTCCAAGTTTTGCAGTATTCCTTATCATTATTGCTATATTATTTACACTCATTGCACCAATATATTTAATTACGAAATACAGCCACAATCAACTTATACGTATGCCTGTCATTTATTCTATATTTATCTATATCATCATTTTAGGAATCATTTTACGTATTATAGTGGAAAGTACTGTTTCTAATACATTAAGTGATTTAAGTTCATTTTTTAATACAGGTTATTAAGGAGGATATTTCAAATGAAGTATTGTAGTAATTGTGGTGCTGAAATCAAGCCTGGTCAACGCGTTTGTACTCAATGTGGTACGCCTGTTCAACAACGAACAACGCATCAACCACCTAATCGTAAATCAAAATTACCTATATTTATTATTATTGCAGTGATATTAGTCATTATTATTGCTTTGTTTGTTACTTATAAAATAATTGACGCGCAACTATCACCTACAAAACAGGCAGAAACCATTTCTAAAGATTTAAAAAACAAAGATACAGATCGCCTAGCCAACCATTTAAAAGCAAATGGTGAAGCTATTTCTAAAGATGAAGCTAAAGCTATTTATAAATATATTGACGAAACTGATAGCATAGATCGTGTTGCTGATGAACTTCAAAGTAGTGCAAAAAATATTAAAGAAAATAAATCAAATGAACATGCTGTCACTGTTGGTGACACTGCTTTAATTAATATTACCGAAGATGGAAAAAAATGGGGCATATTCAAAAATTACATTTTTAATGTTAGTAAGGAGCCTGTTTCGATTACCTCAGAAGAAGACACAACGCTATCTTACAACCTTAATGACAAAACAACCCAAGTTAAATTAAAACAAGGTAAGACGAAGACACTCGATGATTTTCCAGTTGGCATATATGATTTAAAAGCAACACAAAAGGTTGATAATAAAAAATTCGACGGCGTTATTCATATCGATATGTCTGAAAGTAACAGTGCAGATTTACAATTCAAGCAAAAACGTTTTACAGTTAGTATTGATTCAACTTATGCAGATTCTGATTCTCTTAAACTTTATATTAATGGGGATGAACAATCAGATTTTGACGAATATGAATCTGTCACTTACGGTCCTTATGCACCAGATGAAAAAATCGAAGTCTATGCTACAACTGAAGTTGAAGGCAAACAATTCAAATCAAGTGTAGAAAATGTTTCTAGTCCTAAAGATGATGAAGATGAAATAGACGTATCTTTATCATTTGACGATGATGCAATAAGCGATTATGAAGACAAAATGATCGAAAAAGAAGCAGATTCTGATGACGACGATAGTAGTAACGCCAGTTCTGACGAAAAAGTAACGCGTGATAATGTTATTGATAAAGTCGAATCTTATGAAGGTAGCACTTTGGATACAGATAATTATACTTATAAAGAACCAGAAAAAACTGGAGACGGTTGGGGATTCTCTTTCACAGATAAAGACGGAGACCTAGCAGGTTCTTATAAAATTGATGAGGATGGTTACGTAACTGAATATGACGAAGACGGTGAAGAAGTAGATTCAGGATACTAATAAACTACAAGTAGTAAATACAACATGTTACTTGTAATAGTCCATAACATTGCATTAATACTTAAACACACTATACAAGGGAGTGAGATAGAAATCTGATATTTTAAAAAAGATTTCTGTCCCGCCCCTTTTATTTTTATCTTTGTTAAAGCAAACTAACATTACACCAAATACATTAGCTCAGTCTAAATGATGATGTTTTATTAATGAGAAGTTAGTAATATATACTTAAGATTATTAAAACAAGCAATGTTTATACTACCAGAGTTGGGTAATTTAAAAGTAAGCACTTAATATCTAAATACAATTGAAGGTGAAAAAATGACTAACAACAACTCTTTCAATGATTATCCTAAAATTTTAAAAATTGAAGATGATGGAAAAATTATTGCGCTAGACAAATATGGAAACGTTAATACTGATTTAAATATTCACACTGTGAATGACCAACAACAACAAGATATCTACGGAAAGATCTTATACAATCCTTATCGTCGTACTGTGAAAAACAGTGAATCTTATAATGACCATAAGTACAATGATTACAAGTCGGAAACAAGCTACAATCAGCGAGATCGTGAACGAGAGTTGCAGTTATTAGAAGAAAATAAAAAATCAAAGCGCAAGCAATTTTGGCTTGGTTTAGGTCTGGTGGCTTTATTAGTCATCATTGTCATTTTTGCAGTTAGTACTTTTATGAATAATAACAATGATAATCAACAAACTGGTAATGAAACAAGTGAACAATCCACTGCCAATCAAAATCAATCGAATGATACGCAAGGTGATAATGTCAATTTCGAACGTCAGAACAATCAAGTCAAAGATGATATTCAATCGTTAAAGTCAGATATTTCAAATTCTAATGAAGCAACAGATTCTAAATTACAAGCATTACAAGATAAAATTAATAGCCTAAAACAAGAAGCTGATTCTAATAAAACAAATAAGTTAGCTGATAAATACCAAACTACAGTAGATGATTTAAAACAGGCAAAAAACGAAAAAGATAATGGTAATACTGATAAAATGCAAGAAGAATTAGATAAAGTAAATAGCAAACTAGATGATATAAAATCGAAATTTTCTTCGTTGTTTAGTAAAGATGAACAAACAAATAATGAAGATGTTGAAAGTTAACGCAAAAAAATAAATATATGCTTTTAAAAATACGAGATATAGATTGTATTCGCTAAATAATAACTGTCGACTAAGGACGCACCTTGTCGGCAGTTTTTTTATTTAAGCTTACCTACTGTCTGATATGTTTATATAAGTGTGTACTCGTTTATTTTTCTAGTTATTTCCTTGTTACAAAATTATTGGATATATGCCTACTTGAAAAACAACTACACTTCTTTTCTATTTCATTAATATTTTGAATTATATTTTCAAAAATTTAAACATTAATTTATTGAACTTCAAATATTAATTTTAAATTTTTTCATACAAAGCATTTTAATAAATTCCACAAATGATCAAACGCCATAAAACCCTTGATTTTTAGCGACATATAGCATATATAAATTTCTGTTTCGTGAATATATAGATTTTACAATTTTACGAACTATTATATGTAAGCGTATACATTTCAGAATATTCGTGCTATTATCTTATCAACTTAAACAAATGTTTAATTTGTAAACTTAAGTTTAATTTTGCATAAAGGAGGTTGCCATATGAATAAAAATGAACAGGAAGTTTTAAAGCGTATTCAAGAAAATCCATTCATTTCACAACAAGAATTAGCACAATCTATTGGATTATCTCGGCCAGCAGTTGCAAATATTATATCTGGACTTATCCGCAAAGAATATGTTTTAGGGAAAGCGTATGTTTTAAATGAAGATTATCCAATTGTCTGCATTGGTGCTGCGAACTTAGACAGAAAATTTTATGTTCATAACGATTTACAATTAGAAACGTCTAATCCTGTTACTTCAACGAGATCTATAGGTGGGGTTGCACGCAATATAGCAGAGAATTTAGGACGTATGGGCGAAACAGTCGCATTTTTATCTGTGAGTGGTAATGACAGCGAATGGGATATGATTTATAAATTATCAACCCCATTCATGAACTTAGACCACGTTCAACAAATAGAAAACGCAAACACTGGTTCCTATACAGCAATAATCAATAACGACGGTAATATGGAATACGGTTTAGCAGATATGGAGGTCTATGATTATATTACTCCAGAATTTTTAATTAAACGTACACATTTATTAATAAAAGCAAAATGTATCATCGCAGACCTCAACATTTCAAAAAGTGCAATGGATTTTTTATGTGCTTATTCAGAAAAGCATAGCATTAAATTAATAGTTATTCCCGTTTCATCTCCAAAAATGAAAAACATGCCTGATTCATTACATGCTATCGATTGGCTTATTATTAATAGAGATGAAACCGAAACTTATTTAAATATGACTATACAAAACACTGATGATTTGCGTATAGCTGCACAAAAATGGAATAAGTTAGGCGCTTCAAATGTTGTGATTACAAATGGTGTAAAAGAACTTATTTTTAGAAATAGTAACGAAGAAGTCATTAAACCTGTGATACCTTCACAACATGTCGTAGACGTAACAGGAGCTGGTGATGCTTTCTCTAGTGCAGTCATTTTTAGTTGGTTAAATGAACTAGACACTGAAAGCATACTGACAACAGGCATGATGAATGCTCGAAAAACAATTGAAACTGAATACACCGTGAGGCAAAACTTAGATAAGAAACAATTATTTAGAGATTTGGAGGACTATAAAAATGAAGCAATATATTGAATTTTCTAAAGAAGTAGCACAAGCTAAAGCAGATAAAAAACCCATCGTAGCACTAGAATCAACAATCATTTCACATGGTATGCCTTACCCACAAAATGTGCAAATGGCTACGGCTGTTGAAAATATCATACGTGATTATGGTGCAATTCCAGCAACCATTGCATTAATTGATGGAAAAATCAAAATTGGACTGGAAAATGATGAACTAGAATTACTCGCTAAAAGTGATAATGTCGCAAAAGTTTCACGTCGTGATTTTGCAGAAGTAATCGCTACTAAACAGATTGGTGCAACTACAGTTGCATCAACAATGATGAGTGCAGAATTAGCAGAAATTCAATTCTTTGTAACTGGTGGTATTGGTGGTGTACATAAAGGTGCCGAAAACACAATGGATATCTCAGCGGACTTAGAAGAGTTAGGTAAAACAAATGTAACAGTAATATGTGCTGGCGCTAAATCTATACTAGACTTACCAAAAACAATGGAATATCTTGAAACAAAAGGCGTACCCGTAATAGGTTACCAAACAGATGAATTACCAGCATTTTTCACACGACAAAGCGGTATTAAACTAAACAGTTTTTCTGAAACTCCAGATGATATCGCACATATTTGTAAAGTTAAAAATGATTTGAATATTGAAGGTGGCGTTGTTATCGCTAACCCAGTTCCTAAAGAACATGAATTACCTAAATCATATATTGACGGTATTATTGAAGAAGCAGTTAAAGAAGCAGAAACGCAAGGTATTAGTGGAAAAGATTCTACGCCATTTTTACTTGGTAAAATTGTCGAAAAATCTGAAGGCAAGAGTTTAAATACAAATATCAAACTAGTTGAGAACAATGCGGTACTTGGCGCAAAAATTGCAGTTGCTTTCAATACATTGTAGGTGATACTTATGTCAATCATATTTGCCATTACTGGTATATTTTTTGCATTATTCATCGCTTTTTTATTTAGCTATAACAGAAAGGCGATTGATTTCAAAAAACCAGTCATTATGTTAATCGTTCAAATCATCATTGTAGTATTCATGATGAATACGACTATTGGTTTAACGATATTAACCACATTAGGTTCATTTTTTGAAGAATTAATCAATATTAGTAAAGCTGGTATCGAGTTTGTTTTTGGTGGTTTACAAAACAAAGGTGCTTCAACGTTTTTTATTACCGTTTTACTACCTTTAGTATTTATCTCTGTATTAATCGGTGTGTTAAACTATTTTAAAATTCTTCCGTTTATCATTAAATATGTTGGTATTATTATCAATAAAATCACACGTATGGGTCGTCTCGAAAGTTACTTTGCTATCTCAACTTCTATGTTAGGACAGCCAGAAGTTTATTTAACTATTAAAGAAATGATTCCTAAATTATCTAAAGAGAAATTATATACGATTACTACTTCTGGTATGAGTGCTGTCAGTATGGCTATGTTAGGTTCATATATGCAAATGATCGAACCTAAATATGTAGTTACTGCCGTTATGCTCAATATTTTCAGTGCTTTAATTATCGCAAGTGTCATCAATCCATATCAATCAGATGATAGTGACGTGGAAATTTCCAACTTATCCTCAGATAAAAGCAATTCAAATAGTGATGAAACAAAGTCGAAAAATGTTCCATTTTTCCAAATGATTGGCGATAGTGCTACGGACGGCTTTAAAATTGCCGTAAGTGTCGCCATTATGCTCCTTGCATTCATCTCTTTGATGGAAGCAGTCACAGTATTATTTAATTTTGTCGGTTTAGATTTCAAACAATTAATCGGTTTTATTTTTGCACCGATTGCTTTCATCATAGGTGTACCTTGGAACGAAGCAGTTCAAGCTGGATCACTCATGGCAACTAAATTAATCACTAACGAATTTGTTGCTATGTTAGACTATCAAAAATTAGCTGGAGATTTAACACTACGTACACAAGGTATCATTTCTGTATATCTCGTTAGTTTTGCTAATTTTGGTACTGTAGGCATTATCGTTGGTGCTATCAAAGGATTTAGTGATGTACAAGGCAATAAGGTGGCTTCGTTTGCCCTACGCTTGCTACTAGGTTCAACACTTGCTTCAATTATTTCAGCATCAATCGTTGGTTTAGTATTATAGTCTTTAAAAAATGACTACATAAATCCAAATAACTTTAAATGATATTGTAATCTATAGCTAGCATTGAATAATAAAAGGCTGAGACAATTCAATTTGTCTCAGCCTTTTACATTATTTATTAGTTAAAGAAACCTAAGATGAAGTCAGCGCCTTTAGCTAATGCGTCAGCAATGCTAGTTCCCATTGTTACCCAGTCAGCACTTAAACCTGCTTTTACAGCTTCACTGATTGCGTTTACGAAATCAGACATTTAACACACCTCATTTCTCAATATATGATTTGTTAAAGGTTGATTACCTTTAACTAAATTATAATAATAAATATTAATATTGTTGTAAACATTTCCTAATTTGTATGTTTTTGTGCCTAAGTGTTATTACAATACTTAATTTTTACAATTAATGTTTCCTAGTTGTCATTCAATGATAAAGTTTTATATTATTTTTATAATGACAGAAATAATGCGTCTGGGACATAAATCCTAAAAAAATATCACTCAGATGATTTAATTCAATTCATCTGAGTGCTTCCTTTTTATTCAATACTTCGTATTGTTGGTTCGCTTTCTTAAGGGACGACTTCATCCTATAGTCTTCAGCTTGTCCTGTTACCTCAAGCGTCTCGCCAAAATACAACGTATTCAAATATCTTTATGACAAATGCCTTTCTAATCGCTGAACTTTATCTTGATCTAATGTGTCGAATATTTCATTATCTACAATTACTTCAACATGAGGATGTTGATGTAATATAGATGCAGGTAACGTTTCGGAAATTTCTCCCTCTATTAATTGTGAGACGGCTTCTTTTTTATTTCTACCCATCGCTAACAAAATAATACGTTTCGCACGTATAATAGATGCCAGTCCCATAGAAATTGCTTGCTTAGGAACATCTTCTATTGAATCAAAATAACGACTATTTGCTTTCATCGTTGAAGAAGATAAATCTACAACTCTTGTAATACTTTCAAACGACGAACCAGGCTCATTAAATCCTATATGCCCGTTTTCACCTATACCTAAAATTTGTATATCTGTAGGTCCTTTATCTTTTAAATATTGTTCATACATTAAGCATTCTTGTTCTAAATTATTGGTATCTCCTTGTGGTATAAATATATTTTCTTTATGCCACGTTTGATGATGTTTAAATAACTGTCGATACATATATGCGTGATAACTTTGTTCATTGTCTGCGCTTAAACCCACATATTCATCCAAATTAAATGTCACTATTTGATCTAGTTGCAAATGATTATGATTAATCAATGTTTTTAAATACTTGTAAACATCTGTCATAGTATTTCCTGTAGCAAGACCCAATACTGAATCCGGTTTCATTTTTATTTGCTTTAACAGTTCAGTCGCAACATATTGACTTGCAAGTTGTCTATTCTCTAAATTTAAAATATACATATACTCACCAATCACTTTCTAATTTCTGTATATTACCTCTGTTTAATGATAAATTGAATATTTTATAAATTACGCTTGTTCACTGTCTAGTAACTCTTCTACTTCATTTTTTATCGTTGTGACATGTGGTCCATAAACAATTTGTACACCATTACCTTTTTGGATGATACCTCTAGCTTCGGTAGAATTCAGCAGTTGCTTATTGACTGGAGCGTCTGACTTTAATGTCACTCTTAGCCTTGTAGCACAACAATCGACAATTTCTATATTTTCTTTACCACCTAAACCCTCGATAATTGTTTTAGCACGTTCTGTCGTTTCAACAGTTTCTGTAGTTGTTTCCGCTTCTCTACCAGGTGTTTTAAAGTTGAATTTGTTAATTAAAAATCTGAAAATAATATAATATAAAATAAACCAAACGATGCCAATCGGTATTACCCATAAAAAGTTCGTCTTAGCATTACCTTGCAAAACGCCGAATAATAAAAAGTCTATAAAGCCACCACTAAATGTTTGACCTATCGTAATATTAAATACGTCTGCCATCATAAACGCTAAACCATCTAAAAATGCATGTATCACATATAAAATTGGTGCAACAAATAAAAAACTGAACTCTAACGGTTCTGTAATACCTGTTAAAAATGAAGTTAATGCTGCAGATAGCATTAGCCCACCCACGACTTTTTTATGTTGCGGTTTCGCAGTATGATAAATTGCTAAAGCTGCACCACATAGTCCAAACATCATTGTTATAAAACGACCTGACATATAACGCGAAACACCTGAATAGTATTTCGTTACGTCTGGATCACCAAGTTGAGCAAAGAAAATATTTTGAGTGCCTTGAACAAGATGACCTTTAACTTCTAACGAGCCACCTAATGCAGTTTGCCAAAACGGTAAATAGAAAATGTGATGTAAACCAAATGGCCCCAATAGCCTTAATATAAATCCAAAGAAAAAAGTACCAATGACACCAGTTTTATCTACGATACCTCCTACACCAAATATCCACCCCTGTACTGTTGGCCAAATAAAGAACATGATAACCCCGAGTATGATTGCAGAGATTGCTGTAATAATTGGAACAAAACGAGATCCTCCAAAAAATCCTAAATATGATGGAAGAGAAATCTTGTGATATTTATTATGTAAAAGCGCCGTCATAACTCCTGTGATAATCCCACCAAACACGCCCGTTTCTACTGTTTGAATTCCTAGAACCATACTTTGTCCTTTTTCTGCTAAATTGCCTTTTGCTAACGTATCTGTAATGATTAGCAATCCATTCATCGAAGCATTCATAATAAGGAATCCTAGCAATGCTGCTAATCCTGCAGTACCTTTATCACTTCTAGCTAATCCAATTGCAACACCTATGGCAAAAATTACTGGTAAATTTTGAAATACAATATTACCAGCTGATGACATAAGAACAAATATATTTTGCAATAAGTTAATATCCAACACAGGATATGCTTTGATTGTATTCGGATTACTTAATGCGCCACCGATTCCCAACAACAATCCAGCTGCCGGTAATATAGCGATAGGTAACATAAATGATTTACCAAATTGTTGTGCCTTTTCAAACAATTTACTCATAGTCATTAACCTCCTAATTATCATAAATATACAATCAAAGAAAATATTAATCGATATAAAATACCATTATGAAAAACATTTTCATAATGGTGATATATGCCTTCTTTTTTAATGAAAAAAACTCACAAAGCCACGTTACTTTGTGAGTCTCTTTATTTATTCAATTAAGATATGTGTTAAAAAATATCCCCTAATGTTCCTGCCATAATTGCTTTAATTGAATGTAATCTATTTTCCGCTTGCTCAAATATAACAGCATGTTCACCTTTAAATACATCATCTGTTATCTCCATTTCAGTTAAACCATGAGTCTTATAGATTTGTTGTCCCACCTTTGTATGCACATCATGGAAGGCGGGCAAACAATGTAATACAATAACATCTGGATTCATTGTATTGACAAGCATAGCTTCATTAATTTGATATGGAAGTAATTTTTCAATACGTTGTGTTTGAACTGATTCATCTTCTCCCATTGAAAACCAGACATCTGTATATATTGCATCTGCTTTATAAACTGCTTGTTGAATATTATCTGTAATTAAAATATTACTGTGCGATTGTGTTGCATAATTTTTAGCAAGTTGCTGAATATCTTGATCAGGCTGTAGCGATTGAGGGGCTGCAATATGAATATTCATACCTAATATTGCGCCGGTAACCAATAAATCATGTGCTACGTTATTTCTAGCATCACCAACATAAGTCAATGTTTTGCCTTGTAATGTGCCTAGGTGTTCTTTTAAAGTATAAAAATCTGCAATCATTTGAGTAGGATGCCATTCGTTTGTTAAACCATTCCATACTGGAACTTCGGCATGTTGCGCTATACTTTCCACATCTTTTTGATAAAAACCTCTAAATTCAATACCATCATACATACTCCCTAATACTTTTGCTGTATCTTCTGTCGATTCTTTGACACCTAGATGAATTTCACCTTGACCAAAATAATCTGGAAAGGCACCTAAATCGTTTGCTGCTACACTGAATGCTGAACGTGTTCTTGTAGATGGTTTTTCAAATAATAAAGCAATATTCTTACCTTTAAGATAAGGGTGAGGAATGCCTCGCTTTTTCTTTTCTTTTAATTCTCCGGTAAAGTCAATCAAAGTGACTAGTTCATCTGCAGTAAAGTCACTCGTTTTCAAAAAGCTCTTACCTTTTAACAATGCTAGTTTTTTTAAATCTGTTGTGTACGCCCCAATTTCATCACTCCAATATATTTATAAGATTTATATACATATTAAACTTAAATAGAGTTATTTTCAAGTATAAATATACTATTTATTGTATATTTTTAAATCGTTTAATTATTTTACTAGTTTTGAAGTATAACCTACGCTAAATGTATATTTCCATACAATCACGATCTTATTTGCAACAGTCAAGCAAGTAAGATGTCTGACAATAAACACCGTGGCAATGATTTAACTAAGTTGTGCTTTCCTACACAATATTTTAATAATATATAGTAAATTGAACATGTAACCACTAGCTCATGGAGGTGAACATACATGTTAGATTTACTATTTGCCACTATTAAGCAAATTGCTGCTCATTTTGTTTCAGGTGGTTTCCAAGAAAAATAATTATATTTATCCCACGTCATCTCAAAATCATTGCATAATCATCCCTTAAAATGAATACAAAAACGGGCAAACAATATCAAAACCCCTCATTTTGAAACTGTTCGCCCGTTTACTATTATTTATTAATCGTTAGCTGAAGCTATTAAAAAATCATCCATTAAGCCATATCCTAACTTTTTTATAGCTACTATAATAGATTATTTACTGTATGATGCAAAATTTTTAGACTTTCTACGTTCCCTTTCCTCAGGTGTCTTTAAGAAACGTGTCATAATTGCACTAGCAACATATAATCCAAATATTAAGTACATCATGCCTTTAACACCAATACTATCATAAAACAATGCCACTAACCCTGGTCCTGCAAATACACAAAGACCAGCGCCTAAATTTAATATTGCCATTGCTGGTCCTTTATCACCATCATGAACTAAAGAAGGGACAAGTGCAGAAATAGGGACAAAGCCTGCTAAACACATCCCCCATAGAAATCCTACCGTACCCACAATAAAAACATTACCTGTAAATAACTCTGGCACAAAATATAGTCCTAACGTAAATATCGCACATCCAACACCACCAATATAAGAAATCGTATTTTTCCAGCCAATTTTATCGCTCAACGCACCAAATATTAGATTGAATATAATATTAGCAATAAAAATTGTTCCCCAAATATTTAACCAAGTTGTAGTAGCAATACCTTTGGAAGCTAAATAAATCGGCAGAAATAATGGAAAAGCATATTGTGCCGCCTGGTTTATGATTCTAACAACACAGGCCACTGCCACACGCGGTTCCCTTTTTAGTATCGTTATACCTGCAAGTACCTCACTAAAGTGTTCTTTAAATCCGTGCCCTTTTTCTTCAATCATAAACTGGTCTCTATTTACAAATACTGCTAAAAATGTTCCTATTAACACCCAAATAATCGCTGTCCACAATGTAAAGAAGTGTCCAATTAGTTGAATCGCAAAAGAAGAATAAAATGATCCTAGGACACTAAGCCCTCCTGTAAACACAAACCAAAACCATCCTACTGCAGCACCTAAACGCTTTTGCGGAGAACGATAAGCAACCCAAACCAAAAAAGAATAAGCAAACAAAGGATAGCCAAACCCTCTTATTGCATATGACGGAATCATGATATTATAGTTCATCGTTGGGATTGCCAAACCAACAAATATTGCATGACCGATGATATATAACCCTGTTCCTAACAGCATCACTTTTCTTGGACCGATAATTTCTACCAAGACACCTGATAACCAAGAACCAATAGCTATCGTTACACCATAGCAAGTGGTCAAAATCGCAGTTTGTTGCACGGATAGACCATGATCATGTAAATAAGGACTAATCCATGCTAGCTCTAAACCGTCTCCCATCATAAATATTAATACACCAACATATCCCCAAAATAACGTTGGAGGCATTCCCATTTTAGTTAATTTATCACTCATATTACGCACCCCTTATAAATCAATCGTTGATATTAAGATTAATTTAAATATTTTCTTGCAATTTTTGTAATCATTTTTTGTAAACGCTTTCAAATATTATCATTATATTATTATATTTTTTCTAATAACGCAAATTTATTTTCATTTATTTTCGTTTTAAGATATAAATAAGTAAAACCGAAAATACAGCTTATTAAAATCAACGAAAAATATTTGTATACGATTTAAATTGTTTATATGAAAAATTCATTTTTTATACATGATTGAAAATTTATTTGTAAACGTTTACAATGAGAGTTATTTAAACATCATATGACTAGATGATTATTAAATTTTTATGAGGGAGTTTTATATAAAATGATGTTATTAGTCGCTTTCAGTGCAGTAATCATACCTTTTTTATTTCTTGTACTCTTACGTATGTCAGCTTTAAAAGGGATGATTATTAGCGCTATCGTTGTAACAGTTTTAGGGATTTTTGTATGGGGGATGCAAGGTAATGTCGTTATAGCTTCAATACTTCAAGGTACGCACAAAACATTAACGATACTTTATATTTTATTCGGTGCGCTCGTGTTACTTAATACATTACGCCAAACGGGTGCAGTAAACCGTATCAATGCAGGATTTAAGAAAATTTCACCAGATATGCGTGTCCAAGTCATCATTGTCGCTTTCTTATTTGGTTCACTTATTGAAGGCGCTTCAGGATTTGGTACACCAGCAATGGTTACAGCACCTTTACTAGTTGCTTTAGGTTTTAGACCTATGATAGCTGTTGTTACAGCTTTAATTGCCGATAGTATTGCAGTGTCTTTCGGAGCAGTGGGCACGCCAGTTATTGTTGGATTAAGTACTTTAAAAGAAGCAAATCAATCCTTTTTCCATTCGACAGCTGAGCAAATAACTATATTAGATTTATTGAGTGGTATTTTCATACCTATCATCGTTATCTCTACGATGATTATTTTCTTTGGGAAAAATAAAAAGTTAAAATCTATTATTGAAATGCTACCATGGCTAGCATTAATAGGAATTGTATATGCAGTATCTGCCTTTGTATATGCACATGTTTTCGGCGCAGAATTTGTTGCTATATTAGGCTCACTAACTGGTTTAGTAGTTGCCGTCTTAACTGCAAGTAA
Organism: Staphylococcus cohnii species complex 1663; assembly: GCF_041008415.1. NCBI lineage: Bacteria > Bacillati > Bacillota > Bacilli > Caryophanales > Staphylococcaceae > Staphylococcus > Staphylococcus cohnii species complex 1663. Next base: position 85,728 of record NZ_JBFDVL010000006.1, on the reverse strand, counting down.
GGGTTGGTTGTTACCTAAAACAGTGTGGACAGATGGCTTAGATAAAACATACGAAGCAGATAGTACAGAACATTCTATGAGTTTACTAACTGCTTGGGCACCTTATGTAATGGTTGTTATCTTACTTTTATTAACGAGAACGGTTCCAAGTGTTGAATATTTCACCACACATGTTCTTGATTTTTCTTGGAATAATATTTTAAATTTCTCTGAAATATCATCTGAATGGCAATTTCTTTATTCACCTGGGACAATTTTATTATTATCAGCAATTTTCGCCATTATAATTCAAAGAAAATCTATTAAGGATTTAGGTAATGCAAGTATCACATCCTTATCAACAATAAAAATTACTGGTATTACACTAATTGCCACACTCGCAATGGTGCATGTTTTTATCAACTCAGGTATCAATGCGCATGATTTAATAAGTATGCCAGAATATATCGCCAAAAATATGGCTAATACTTTAGGTCCTGTATGGCTATTCGTTGCACCATTCTTAGGTGCTTTAGGTTCGTTTATTACAGGTAGTGCTACTGTATCAACGTTGACTTTCTCACCTATTCAATTAAACATTGCTAACTCTATTGGTGCAGATCCATTTATTGTATTAGCTGCACAAATCATTGGTGCAGCTGCCGGTAACATGATCTGTGTGCATAATGTGGTCGCAGTTTGTGCGGTAGTTAATATGCCTGGTAAAGAAGGTAGTGTCATAAGAAAAACATTAGGCCCTGCACTTCTGTATTGTATTCTAGTTGGGATTAGCGCGTATATTATCTCATTATTTTTCGCTTAGTCTATGCAAGTCTGAGATACAAATATCTTGAACTTAAAAATGAAGTGAGATATTCATATTTAATTGATTTAAAATTACTTCTTCATCGCACGGCGATAAGAAAAAAAGCTGAGACAAATTGAATTGTCTCAGCCTTTTTATGAAGTTTTATAAATCACCAACGCTATATAACTATTTTAAATAGAACATATTGTTACTTAATGCGTATTATTTCATATAAAATTCTTATTATTATCATATTGATTATTATTTTGATAAAGTACAAGTAAATTATTTCTTATATTTATATGATAAACATGAGGATTAGGTGGGGTTTGTTTATGAAAATTGAAAACATTAAATTATTCACTTCAGAATTTGAAAAGACATTCCAATTTTATGAAGAAATTTTAGAATGTCCAGTTTGGATGATTGGCCAAGAGGCTTTTACAGTTAAAATTGGAGAGACGCATCTGTGTTTTCAACAAGCAAACAACGATGTCCAACCATTTTATCACTTTGCGATTGACATTCCTTACAACCATTTCTTCGACATGAAACAACATTATCAAAATATTTTATTTCTATTGATGGAGGATGGTCAGCATACGACGTATTTCGAATCTTTTGTTGCACATTCTTTTTACTTTCAAGATCCTTCAGGGAACGTCGTGGAACTCATTGCACGCATTTCTAATATAACTGATGAACCTGAATTTTCAAGAATTAGTGAAATTGGATTCGTATGTAATGAAACGAAGGCAGTCTTTAAAGCATTGTCGAAATTTCATTTAAATACATATGAAAAGCAACCCTTTGCACCACATGATTTAAACTTTATCGGCGATCATTATGATGACAGTTTTATTTTACTGACACCGGAAGATAATAAATGGCTGTTTTCTGACCAGTTTTCCGAATCTCATCCCATGTGCATTCAAACAAATGAATTTAAGTTAAGCATGGATAACCAATCTCAATGGCACTTAAATAAACTTTAAATCTAAAAATAATGAGCACACAATATCAATTTAGCAAGTTTTGATACTGTGTGCTCATTTTTTATTAACACCGTCTTATAACGTCATATTCTAAGTTTATCGTATATTTTGATTTTAACAGTTTTACAATCAAATTTACTCTTTAACTTGTGACTTGTCACTGACAAATTTCTTTAAAGTTTTATTTAAACCATCTTTCGCTTCTTGGTCATAACCATAACTACCATCTTCATTTTGTGTGATGTGCTTATCTAATATAAATCTGCCTTTATGAATAGTATCTGCACCTAGTTCTTTAATAACTGGATCAAGACTATATTGGATTGCTAGCACATGTGCAAACGTGCCTCCTAAGGCTAATGGTAGTACCGTTTTACCTGTAAATGCCCCTCGTGGTAACAAGTCTAAGTATGTTTTCACGATACCTGAGTAGGCAGCTTTAAATACTGGAGATACTATAATAACACCATCCGCATCTTCAATCGTTTTGTGCGTAGCATTTATCGATTCATTAGAAAAATCTGCAGTAATTAAAGCCTCAGCATCTAATTGATGTACGTGGATGACATTTGTCTCGATGCCCTCAGCATTCAAATACGATTCCGCGTAATCTATAATACCTGTGAGTCTTGATTTTAGTTTATTGCCTCCAGCAATAATTGCTACTTTTGCCAAAATGATAATCCCCTTTCTATATAAAATTTTTCATATATACCTTCGACATTTACACGCTTATCTATTAATAAATATATGAAAAAATAGAATCCATTGGAAACAAATTCCACTTCTTTAGCGTATCATCAAATATAGGTAAAATCATAGGAAATGATTTGAATTATCGCAATTATTATTGTATCAATAAGTTTATATATTAAATTTATGACATTGATTAGGCATTTCCTTGGAAATAATTATATTGTCATTTAGCACTTTATATTGATTATTATCTAAACCCATTGATAACTTATCACTTATGTTATTGCTTCAAAAGCTATGACCTTTAATTCGCCTGTTGATGCATTTTTTTAATTTCTTAACACATTATTAATTCTAAACATCATACACGGTTGAGTGTAATAGTACAAAATCAGTTTTTTTGTTTCAACTCTAAAAAATTCCACAATATAAATAATTTTATTATATTCTTTTTTAAAAAATCGTTTCGCTTTAAAAACCTTTTTTTCTAGATGTATACTTAATTTAGACATACAAAGGAGTGATACACAATGAGTACATTTTCTAATAAAGAAAAAGTACAAATCTTATCAGATATTGTAGCGATTGAAACAGTAAATGATAATGAGCTTGAAGTTTGTAATTATTTACAGAAACTATTTTCTAACTACGGAATTGAATCAAAAATTCAAAAAATTGATGAACGACGTGCTAACCTCATTGCTGAAATCGGTGAAGGCAAGCCGGTAATCGGTATTTCAGGTCATATGGACGTTGTTTCTGCTGGTAATAAATCTCAATGGACATACGATCCATTTTCGCTTACTGAGGATGATGGATTTTTATATGGTCGTGGCGCAGCAGATATGAAGTCAGGACTTGCTGCGTTAGCAATTGCACTTATTGATATTAAATCTTCTCAAGCACTGCAACATGGTCGTATTAGATTTTTAGCAACTAGTGGTGAGGAAATGGAGCAACTTGGTTCTCAAACTTTGTACGAACAGGGTTATATGGATGACGTTGATGCATTACTTATAGCAGAACCTTGCCAAGATATCATGGTGTATGCACATAAAGGTTCAATGGATTATCGTATTACTTCCTACGGTAAATCAGCACATAGCTCTATGCCAGTAATGGGCACTAATGCCATAAAACCATTAATCTCATTTATACAAGATATTGATGACGCCTATGCTAGAATTTCAAAAGAAGTTCAGGGAAAAGCGCTAGATTTCACAAAATTCATTGAAAGAATTAAGCCATCATTGCCTGCAACAACAGCACTTGAAGACGTAGAATCTGCACTTCAAGGTTTAGTTATTAGCAATACATTAATTAACGGTGGGGTACAGGTGAACTCTGTTCCTGAAGAGGCAGATGCAGATTTTAATATTCGTACAATTCCAGAATATGATAATGAACAAGTAAAAACGTTATTCTCAAACACAATTCAAAACCATAATGATAAAGGTGCAAATTTATCAAGCGACCTATACTTAGACCTAGATCCAGTACTCACTACTGGTGATAACAGCTTAATTAATACTGCTCAGAACATAGCTCAATCTCTATTTGACAAGGACTTTATCGCTTCTCCAATCGGTGGCGTTACTGATGCTTCAAACTTATTAAAAAATAAAGATGAAACTTTCCCATTCTTAGTATTTGGTCCAGGTATTAAACCACATCAAATTGATGAATGTGTAGAAAAAGACATGTATTTAAAATTCATTGATTTTTACAGTGAACTTTTAACAACTTATTCTAAAAAGCTTTAGTTTTAATTAAATTAACTTCAGCCATTTAAAAAAGCTCAGACACACTATGTTCTGAGCTTTTTTTATAACATCGTGATAAGGTAAACGTGTGTACATACTGTTAAAACCTTGTCCTGACAATAGTGGAACAAAACAACACATTTAAAAATTTGTTATTTACGCTTTTGTACATTGTTACTTGCAAATTGTAGTACCTACATTATGGCCATGTTGCAATTTTTGAATAATGTGCGCTTCATTTCCTGCTGCAATAACTACTTTTTGACATCCCTTTTCTATTGCTTTAATAGCATCTTGGACTTTAGGTATCATACCACCATATATTAATTTTTGTTCAATATATGTTTCGATGTTTTTCGCATTTAATGACGGTTGTACTTTTTCATTGATTAAAACACCCGGAATGTCGCTTAATAAATAAATTGGTGCATGTAAAGCTTGCGCAATTTTATACGCTAGCGTATCGGCATTAATATTATATACCTGGTGCGTCATTTGATTTACACCTATAGATGCGATGACTGGTAGAAAAGATTGTGTTAAAGTCGCGATAACCCTTGTATCTATATGAATAGGTTCGCCAACAAAACCATATTTTAAATCTAATGGTTTAATATCAAATAATTGCGCATCTATGCCATTCATGCCAATACTTTGAATACCAAATTGATTGATTTTATTGACTAAACTAGGATTCACTTGTCCAATTAATGTTTGAGTCGTAACAGAAAGTACTTCATGGGTAGTAACTCTCAAACCATCTTTAAATTCTGTTGCTACTTCTTGTAATTCCAAAGATTGATTTATAAAAGGCCCACCTCCGTGGACGATTAATGGTTTATAACCTTGCTTTTTTAATGCAACAATATCTTCAATTATCGAATCATGCATATTCGTTAAAGTGCTCCCGCCTATTTTAATTACAATGTAATCCATATCAAACACCTCTTAAGTTCTATACGACGCATTTATGCGCACGTATTCATATGATAAGTCGCAGCCATAAGCGGTAGCTTCCCCATATCCATCACCTACAGTAGCTTCTATAATGATATTGTCTGCTTCCAATTGTTTTTTTAAATAAGCTTCATCAAATGCCACTGACATGCCTGCTTTAACCACATCAACTTGGCATAATGATACGTTTGTCGCATGAGGATTTATATGTTTTGATGCGTAACCCATCGCTGTTACAATTCTTCCAAAATTTGCATCTTCACCATGAATTGCTGTTTTAACTAAATTGGATGAAACAATACTTTTCGCCATTTTTCTTGCCTCATGGATATCTATTGCCCCTTTAACTCTAGCTGTCACCAATTTAGTCGCACCTTCGCCGTCTTTTGCAATCGACTGAGCCAAATAACGTGCAACATAATTGATGGCGTAAACAAATTTTTGCCATTCAGGATGATTTTCATCTAGCCAATGATGATTAACTTGACCATTTGCCATACATAGAACCATGTCATTCGTGCTAGAGTCACCATCTACGGTTATCATATTAAATGAGTGATCTGTAATTTGTTTTAAACATTCATTCAATGGCTCACTACCAACTTTTGCATCTGTCGTTATAAAACCAAGCATGGTTGCCATATTGGGATGTATCATCCCAGAGCCTTTTGCTGTACCACCTATTGTCACTATTTGGTTGTCTATATTTACTTTTACAGACACATGTTTCGTTGTCGTATCTGTCGTTAAAATCGATTGATTAAAATAGTCACTCTGGTTAAACGCATCGTTTAAAACATGATCGACGCCATGTTTCATTTTATCCATAGGCAAAAATGAGCCAATGACACCTGTTGAAGCAATACCAACATGATGTGGTTCTATGTTTAATCGTTCAGCCACCCAACTTTGTGTATCTTTCGCATCTTGTATACCTCTATCTCCAGTACATGAATTCGCATTTGCTGAATTAACTACAATTGCCTGCAATGTTTGATCGATGTTGATACTATCTTCAGTTACTTTAAGTGGTGCTGCTTTAAAACGATTAAGCGTATATACACCTGCTGCAGTCGCTTTTGTCGTAGAGTAAATCCATCCAAAGTCTTTTTTCTTTCTTCTTAGGCCAGCATGAAATCCACCAGCCATATACCCCAATGGCGATCCAACGTCACCATTGATATCTACAGTGATTTGATTGAATGTATCTATCGTTTCAATATCTTTCATCTCATCTCTCCTTTCGCATTTCATTAAGGATAAATTGGTAGCTGATTCAGACCAGTTGTCTCGCCTAAGTCATAAAGTAAATTTAAATTTTGGATTGCTTGACCACTCGCACCTTTAACTAAGTTATCTATAACTGATACGATAATAGCCCTTTGATTTTTTTCATCTACATACAGACCTATATCGCAAAAATTACTACCATACACTTCTTTTGTTTTGGGGTATTCTCCCAAGTCTCTAATTCTTATAAATGGTTTCTGTTCATAATTATTTTTATAAATATCATGTAAATGCTCTGCTGTCATATACTTGTTTAACTTCACATAAATTGTAGATAAAATACCTCTTGTCATCGGTATTAAATGTGGTGTGAACATCACATCGCACTTTGTCCCAGCAATATTAGATACATATTGTTCTATCTCTGGTTTATGTTTATGGTTTCCAATTGCATAGGCACTAAAATTTTCATTCATTTCAGCGTAATGGAGGTGTTGTGCTAATGCACGTCCTGCTCCTGAAACACCTGTTTTTGAATCAATAATAATTGAATGAACATCGATTGCATTTTGAGAAATCAGAGGGTGTAACGCCAATAAAATAGAAGTGGGAAAACAACCAGGATTCGCTATCAACTTTGTGCGTTGTGAATCTATTTCACTCCACTCCGCAATACTATAAAGGGCCGAATCTAAAAAATCTTGTTCTGCTGCTGCTTCACCATAATATGTTTGATATAGGTTTCTATCTGTCAGTCTAAAATCTCCTGATAAATCAATCACTTTAACACCATTATTAATTAAATTTGGCACTAAATGTTTGCTGACATTTGAAGGTGTTGCAAAAAATATAACATCACAAGACGTCGCTTGTTCATTTAATTCAGTATAATTAAGTGCGATATGGTTTAAATGTGGAAATGTTTTACTGATTGGTTCATCAATCTTAGAATGCGAAAATACATATTTAATTATGACGTTAGGATGATGTTGTAATAAACGTATAAGTTCTACAGCACCATAACCACTTCCACCTACTATTCCAACTGTAATCATCTTCCTCATCCCTTTCTGAATATTCAGAATTTTTAATGTGCTTTTTTATTTTTTTCAAGTACTTCTTTAATCACATCAGCAATTTGATTAATCTCATTTTCATTAATGACTAACGGTGGTGCAATTCTAATAACATTGCCCTGTGTTTCCTTACACAACACGCCTTTTTCTATCATTTCTAAACAATATGGCTGTGCTTGTTCTGTTAATTCAATACCAATAAATAACCCTCTCCCTCTGACATCATCAATAATTGGACTATCGATAAGTTGTAATTGATTCAACAGTGTTTGTCCTAACTCAGCTGAATGCTCAATTAAATTTTCATCTAATAAAACATCTATGGCTGCTATCGATACTGCACAAGCAAGTGGATTACCACCAAATGTAGAACCATGCGTGCCTGGTGTTAAAACATTCATGATTGTTTCATTTGCTAAGATAGCTGAAATAGGGTAAAGTCCACCCCCCAATGATTTGCCTAGTAAATAAATATCAGGCTCTACGCCCTCCCATTCCATAGCAAACATCTTGCCTGTCCTACCTAGTCCAACCTGGATTTCATCAGCAATGAATAAAATATTATGTTGATTACATAAATGACGTACTTCTTGAATAAAATAGTCTGGGGGGATATTCACGCCACCTTCACCTTGTATTGGCTCTAAAATGATGGCCGATGTATTGTCATTAATCAACCGTTTTAAATGTTCAATATCTCCAAATTCTATATAATTAATATTTTCTAACAATGGACCAAATCCTTTTTTGTAACTATCTTGTGCAGATAAAGATAAAGACCCTAACGTACGACCGTGAAAGTTACCATTCATAGCAATGATTTCACTTTCATTTTCTTTAATACCTTTGACATCAGCGCCCCATTTACGTGCAATTTTAATTGCTGTTTCCACAGCTTCAGTACCAGTATTCATGGGTAGCACTTTGTCTTTATTTGCTAATTTACAAATTTTTTCTTCCCATTGTCCCAAGTTATCACTATATAAGGCACGCGATACCATAGTTATTTGCTCGCTTTGCGCTTGAAATGCTTCAATAATTTTCGGGTGACAATGTCCTTGATTGACCACTGAAAAGCCTGCTATACAATCAATATAACGCTTACCTTCAACATCCCATACATGAGCACCTTTACCTTTTGTTAATGCTAATTTCAAGGGACTGTAATTATTTGAACTATATTGATCTGTTAATTCGAATAACGTATTCATTAAATACACCAACCTTATTATTATTCTATTATTTGTATTAATATTCATGAATATTACACTTTTAAATATAATAAGTCAAAGGTTTATTTAAATAATTTTTAATAAAAATATTTAAAAATGCTTTAAAATAAGCAAAAAGCATCTATCAAAATTATAAAAATTTCAATAGATGCACATAAATCATTGTATACAATTTGCATATCATCATTTAATATTTAAGATAATATTCGTACCTACCATTCAAATCATACATTCAATCGTTTTAACAATTGTGGTAAAAGATATATTTAAGTAAAATGCCATATTAAATAACTAAAAAGAGATATAGAGTAGAAAAAAATCACCATTTTTCATTCCGCTCATACTATCGTTACTTTACATAAACAGATCCATGATTAATACAATAACCAAACCAACAATAGAAGATGTAAATAACAAAAGACCCCAGGTTTTAAATGTATCTTTAATCGTTATATTAAAATATTCTTTAAATAACCAAAATGATGCGTCATTCACATGTGTAATTGTATTACTACCAGCAGCAGTTGCTAGAACCATCAATACTGGATTAACATTAAATGTAGGAATTAAAGGCCCTACAATTCCAGCTGCAGTTATTGCTGACACCACCCCTTGTCCTGTAGCAATACGTATAAGTGCTGTAATTAACCACGCCATGATTAGAGGTGAAATATTTGTATTTTGCATAATTCCCGCAATATAATCGCCTACATTTGCTTTTAAAATAATTTCTTTAAATGCACCACCAGCACCTACGATAAATATAATCGTTGCCACACCTTTCAAGCCACTTTCGAAAGATTTCATCAACTCATCCATCTTTTTACCTTTTCTCAATCCAAAGACAATAATTGATGTAAGAATTGCGATTATAAGACTAATTTCTGCACTCCCAAAAAATGATACAATTTCATGCCATAAAGTGTCTTTCGTTAGAAACATACTTAATATTGTTGAAAGTGAAATTAAAATCGCAGGAATGAGTGGTATTAATAAACTCATCCCAAAATTAGGCATTTCTCTTTCACTAAACGTTTTATTTTTCTGCAACAACGGTGGCACAGGGTAATTCAAATTTTTCATAACTTTCGGTAAAAGGATACCAGCAATCATTACACCAGGTATAAAGACGATGATTCCCAAGATATATACCATCCCCATATCAGCATGATAGGCGTCTACCAATGCAGTCGGACCTGCCTGAGGTGGAAATAAACTATGAGATAGTGTTGTTGCAGCTACCATAGTAATAGCCAATTTCATAAATGGTGTTTTAGCTTCTATAGCAATACTAATTACTAAAGGAGCTAAAATCATAAAAGCCACTTCGTAAAATACAGAAATACCAAAGACAGCACCAATAATAATCAATGCCCAATGCACATGCTTTGCACCGAATTTATCAATTAGCGTGGTAGCTATTCGTTGAGCTGCTCCAAAATCAACCATTAACTTACCTAAAATTGCACCAAATCCTATAATTAGTGCAAGACTACCTAACGTTGAACCTAATCCATCTTTAATTGTATCTAAGATTACCATTGGCTTCATACCGTTCAGTAAGCCAACAGCAATAGCTGCAAAAATCAAAGAAAAAATACTGTTAATCTTTAATTTAATATTTAAAAATAATAGCAATGCTACGCCAATAATAAGTGATATTATCGGTAAATTTTCACTCACAAATGACAATTTAAGTCCCCCAGTCAAAATCGATTTTATGAAAGCGAATTCACAAACTAACATTATACACCTTTTCGCCTTTAATAACAACGTTGTTATTTTGTGGTTTTAAGATTTCTTAAAAATAAAAAAGCACAGACAAAATAAATGATTGACACTCACTTTGTAAGTACTTTTTTAAATATAAGTAAACAAATGATTTAGAAATTTAAAGTTAATTATGATAACGCTCAAATTGCCATTGTTTGTCTGATAATACTTTTTTATAAAACGGATCGACGCCTATGACTTTAATACAATCAGCCAATGCCTCTACCTCATCTAAATGATGTGTTGTCAATATGATCAAACAATTTCGCTTCATTTGATTGAGTAAGTGATGGATATCAAACCTTGATTTTAAATCTATGCCTACCGTTGGTTCATCTAGTATCAGAACTCGTGGATGATTCAGTAAACCTATTAATACACTCACTTTACGCTTCGTCCCCCCAGATAGACGAGAAACAGTAACATCTAAATCTTTGATGTTTAATTGTTCCATGTATTTTGTAATTAACGCATCAGATATTGGATGTTTACATAATGCTTTAAAACAATTAACGTTTTCAGCAACAGTCATATGCTCAAATAATGCAATATCTTGTGGTACATATCCAATCATTGCTTGTAATTGTTTTTTAGACAATTTTTTTCCAAAGTACGTAATTTCCCCTTGATTAGGTTGTTCTAACCCCGCAAGCATTCTTAATAGTGTCGACTTTCCAGCACCATTTTCACCTAATAGCACAGTTAATTGTTGGTTTTCAAAAGTCATATTCAGAGATTGAAAAATTGTTTTATTATGATATCGTTTCTGCACATGTTTTAAAGTTATCATCCCATCCCTCCTAAATTTGTATAAGGATATAAATCACGCTCATGACAAGCGCATATATAAACGTCATAAATAACCTATGACTAAGTGTATTAATTTTAAATAATAAAAAAGCAACACCGGCTTCAAATAATACAATGATAAACAGTGATTTCAAATAAAATATCCATGTTAACGATTGATGAAACAATAATGCACTTATGATTAATATCATTAACAATAGCATCGTATGTATCAGTATGTAAGTAAGATACAATTTCACCTGACTATATTGAACTAAAAAAATTCTTCTCAAAGGCCCATTCTGTTTTAATCTTTGGTGCAAAATAATTTGCACACTGCTCATACTCAACAATATCGCAAAAACAACACTCAATGAAATAGAAGTATCTGAATGTGACTTTACAAAATAATGTACAATTTGAGATTGAGGTGTCTTATCATTCAATATTTTATTTACTGTGTTCAAAGATGTACGATCACCATTATCATCTAAATGACTTTTAACGATATTAGGTATCTGTTGTTCATATAATGACATGCTTATGATTTCTAAGGTAATATCACCAATAAAATCATCTCTTCCATATAATAAAATTGTTTCTTTTAAACGGTTATCATGCAACTTTTGACTGTAATTTTTAGGTATTTGTAAACTTACTACCGCTTCTTTTCTTTTTATATATTCATCCAAATACGTTTCTTCAGTTGGCACTTTTATTTGAGTAATGAATTCGTTACTTGTGATGTTTTTGATTAAATTTTTAGACGCTGCAGATTGATCTAAATCTTGTATTGCTACAGGAATTTGAAATGATTTATTTAGTGTTTTATATATCCCCCAAATAGCAATTAAAGAGAATAATAAGATACACATAAAGACTAAATGTTGTTTCCACTGTTTTTTTATAATTATGAAGAAATAGGGTTGAATCATAAGCGATACCTCCCAATCAATATCAAGACTAAGATGAAAATTGATATAAATAAACTGCTATAAAAAGTTATTGGTACATCTAAAATATAATTATTCAATACAATTTCCAGCATTTGATTTGTTACAAAACTAAATGGTAAGTAATCAACCATCCCTAATATAGAATGTTTAAAATAAATGGTTGGTATCGTCATCCCTGACAATAGAACAATCAATATACTCAATATACTTTTCAGTACATAGTTCATCCATTTAAAAGCAATTAAATCAATAATGGTTAACCAAATGATAATCATCAAGACATAATAGCTCAGTTGAATTACAATCGTTAACCAATTATAGCTTTCAAACTGATTTGGCAAGGATTTAATCAACCAAAGCACACCAAAAATCGTCCATAATCCTGTATAAAAAAGTGTAAATAAACTTCTTATCAGTGTTAATTTTTCAAAAGAAAAATGGTGCATGCTTAATCTTGACCACAATGCAGTCGTTTGATTCATTTTCAAAATAGTAAATATTGACAAAGCAAAAATATAAATAGATGTTAAATACGTTGTAATTACATAATAACTTGCACTGTCATATATATGTATAGGTTCATATTCAAATGCGCCAGCACGATTTAGTCCTGTAAACAATAAATCCGTTAGCAGCATTAATGTATGATCTTTATCATTATGTGAGGACAACGTTGTATAGGCTAGACCTCCACCCATCGATAACATAAGCCTTTGATATACTGAGTCTGTTAACTGATTAATGACTAAACTTTTGGTAGACTGTTGATCATATGTATGTACTGAAATAGGCAAACTTCCATTTTTATAAAAATCCTGTGTCATACCTTTTTCAAACACGTAATAACCCTCTAATGCTTTATTCTCTAACTTTTTTTCAGCTACTTTTTGGTCATATTTTTTTATGCTAATATCTTTCCCCAAATTCGCACCATCACCTAGTGATTTCAATATGATTTGCGTCTCTGGAGATCGATCTTTATCCACAACACCAATTCTAAATTTCTCATTATCTTGATTTAATTGTTGAATCACTATTAAAGTAGTAAACAACCCTATAACTATAATCAATAAATATAGTAGTAAATACCATTTTTTTAATAAAAAAGAGTGGTAAATGCGAAACAATTGTAATGTTTTCATTTTACCACTCTCCTTTTAGTTATTTTTTAAAATCTTTGGCTAAATCTTTAATGATACCTTCTGTTTTTTTAGAAATTTCCTTTTGTAATTTTTTCAAATCATCATCGGACAATCCATTTAAATCTTTGGCACCTGATTTTTCGAATTTAATATCTTCTTTAAGTTTTGTTTCACCTTTGATATTAAATATTACTGGTTGATATCGAATATCTGTAGTCAATTTAAAATCTTGCTTTTGCGTATTATTCTTCACATCGGTTTCTAAATGATTATTATATTCAAATTCAGTTTTGCGATAATTTGCATCAACGCTCACTTTACCTTTGTCTGTACGTTTGTCACCATCTTGAGTCTCATTGTTTGATAACTTAATCGTAGATTTTTTGTAACGCTCATTAGCCCCAATTGTATAATTGTCTTTATACTTATCATCGTCTTTTGTAGATTTACCTTTTAATGATAACTCAGTATCATCTGCAGCAATTTTATAATTCACTGCTAGTTTATCATCATCAATTTGATTCGTTCCTGTTAATTTTACTTCTGAATCATTTTTATCTTTAGCAGTTAATTCACGTTTTAAAATTAAATTATCTTCTTCCCAAATTACAGATTTAATACTTGGAAAATCATTTTTATCTTTATCTTTCACTTCTTGTATCGCTTCATCAATTTTATCTTCATAATCCTCTGCTTTGAATTGATCTTCGGCTATTTTTTTAATATCTTTATCCTTCTTAGCTTTTTCCAAAACTGATTTCACAATCGCTTTTGTTTCGCCTTTGCTAAGTTTCAATGTTACTTTCTTAACATCTTGTTCATCGCCATCTACATCAATCGTAGCATTTTCTTTTTCAAAATTATCTTTGTCTAATTTATCAATGATTACATCTGTATATTTACTACTTATTTTTTCTATATCTTTTTGTGAAATTTGTGACCCCGATAATAATGAATTTAAGTTTAATGTATCATTTGTCACTACATTCTCTTTACCTGTAGTACTTGATGTATCTCCAGTTATTTTTTCAAAAGCATCTACAAGTTCATCATTTTTAGCTTTATAAACATCGTTAAATAATGGTGATGCATAATATTGATTGTCTTTGTCTGCAGCCCATTGAAACTTACCGATTTCATTATCTGCTATCGTTGGGTTTAAAGCCAAAATTGATTTTTCTTTTTTAGGATCGTGTCCCACTGTCAATCCCACTTCAGAAGCATCTACGACAGATTTAGGAACACCTGATGATTCTAATAAATTTTTAGGCACATCGGCATCTCCTTTTAAATTGATCAGATATGATTCATCTTTCATCTTATCTTGAAATTTAAATTCATTTTCAAATCGATCTTTAGCATATTCTTGAAATTGATTAGCTGTTTCCTTTTCGCTCAATAAATATGTGTTTTTAGGTGTGTTTTTGATAAAAAGTAATAAGCAGCTCCCCCAATACCGGCAATTAAAAGCACACCAATCACAACTGCGACAATTATTTTTACTGTTTTAGACATACCCCTCAACCTCCCATTAAGTTTGATTGTTTTAATAATACCATAAAAGACTTAATATTAATTTATTTATTTGATTTTTCTTTTATTTTTCAATTGTTATTTAAATTAATTATCAAACATTTTTAATATTTGTAATATATCATTACATCCAATCAATTGTGCACTCAATACATATGTAGTCACCTTTATATTTCCTCTTAATTTGTAAAATGATTATTATCAATGAAATTCAATACGAATATAAAATGAGCCCCAAAAGATTACTTTTATTAGCAACCTTTTGAGGCTCAATCTTAAAACCAAAATTCTAAAATATTTTGTTAAAAAACTGTGATTTCAATCATGCTATGTTGTGCTACGTTTTTCGTGTTTAACTTCTTTTTCCCACCACAATGCATCTTTTGGATTTTGAATCACATCTTCGTAATCTTCTTGGGATTCTACATTTGGATATGATCCTCTTAAAGATTTATTAGATGTTGATTTGAACATTGTTACAAAGATTATTAAGCCAACAATATTTATAAACATCAAATAATAGGAAGGTGCAATTTGTTGGCCAGTTGTCTCTACAAGTGTAGAAAGGATAAATGGTGTTAAACCACCAAAAATAGCAGCACCTATATTATATACAAGCGATAGCGTACGCAATCTGACTTTAGTGTGGAACATACTTGGTAACACTGAAGGCATAACACCTTCAAATGTTGACATAAATAATGCAATGATAAATAAACCTAAGATAACTAAAGGCAACATCGGTATGCTCATTAACCAAAATGCTAACACTGAGAATAAGCTGAAACCTGCTAAACCAAATATAATCGTACGTTTATTTCCAATTTTATCACTATACCACCCAAAGAAAAATACAGCTGGAATCATGAGCAACATAGTGATTGTACTTAATATTGAACCCATTGTCCCACCTAAATTAATCGTCGTATTCAAGAACGAAGGCATATATGACAATACCATGTAATTGGCTACATTCAAGAAAGCTACGCCTGTAAAACAAACTACAACGTCTTTCCAATAATATTTAAAAATATCTAAATATGAATATTCTAATTCTTTTTGTTCTTCTAATGTGGACTCATAAGCTGGACTTTCATCAAGACTCGAACGAAGTATAATACCAACAATACCTAATGGCGCTGCTATAATAAATGGAATTCTCCAACCCCATTCAGCCATTTGCTGGTCATTCAACAAACTATACATTGTACCAGCAAGTATTGCAGCTAATATATTTCCTGCAAGTGTTCCTATTTCTAGTCCACTGCCTAATTTACCTCGTGTTTTATCTGGAGATGTCTCAGCAATATAAGTCATCGCTCCTGCATACTCCCCACCAGTGGAGAATGATTGAATCATTCGAACTACTAATAATAGTATGGGTGCCCAAATACCAATTTGTTCCTGCGTTGGTAACAAACCGAGCATTAATGTAGAGGCAGCCATCAATAAAATGGTAGTAGATAAAACTATTTTTCTACCATATTTATCTCCCAAATGACTGAAAAATATTCCTCCAATTGGTCTTACAATAAATGCAAAAGCAAAAACTGCAAAGGTTGACACAATTTGCATTTCTTGTGGCAAATTACCGAAAAAATTCGCACTGATCACCACTGCTAATTGTGCATACAATCCAAAATCAAACCATTCGATTGCATTACCTATCCCCGTTGCTACTACACCTTTTTTAGCTTGATTTGAATCTACATGATTCACTTTTTCTTTTTTAAACTTCACAAATAAAAACACCCCTTATTTACTTCCATAGATATAACATAACCTTTACGCATATATATAAACACTTACATTTTTTATTTTCAGAATTTTCCCACCCTGTGGCTTTTAATATCACGTGCTAAAGATTTATGAACTTTTGTTTAAATTGCTTATACTAATAACTGAGTTTGGTATAATGATTTAAAATCATTGAATTCGGAGGATTATATTTATGAAAAAAGTTTATTTTAATCATGATGGTGGTGTAGATGATTTAATCTCACTTTTCTTATTACTTCAAATGGAAGAAGTCGATTTGATTGGTGTCAGTGCAATCGGTGCTGACAGTTACATAGAACCAGCTGTGAGTGCATCACAAAAAATAATAAATCGTTTTTCATTAACGCCTGTCCATGTAGCAGCATCAAAAGCACGCGGCAAAAATCCTTTCCCAAAAGATTGGCGTATGCATGCTTTCTTTATGGATGCATTACCTATACTGAATGAGCCTACTTCGCAACATTCTAAAATATTAACACATGAGGCATATGAAGATATTATCGAAAAAGTAAACGCGAGCGATGAAAAAGTTACATTATTATTTACTGGGCCGCTTACGGATCTAGCTAAAGCTATCTCCGTTGAACCAAAACTCGTAAATAATATTGAACGGTTAGTATGGATGGGAGGCACATTTTTAGAAAAAGGGAATGTAGAAGAACCCGAACATGACGGCACAGCTGAATGGAATGCATTTTGGGACCCTGAAGCTGTTAAAACCATTTTTGATACAGAACTAAAGATTGATATGGTCGCTTTAGAAAGTACGAATCAAGTACCTATGACTTGGGACATTAGACAAATGTGGGCCAACGAACGCGCTTATACTGGTGTTGATTTTTTAGGTGTAAGTTATGCTGCTGTGCCACCGCTCACACATTTCCAAACAAATTCTACATATTTCTTATGGGATGTTTTAACAACTGCTTATGTCGGTAAACCAGACTTAGTAAAACAACACGATGTAAAAACTTCTGTTCATGTTGATGGTCCTAGTCAAGGATGTACATATATCGATGAAGCAAATGGCCGGTTAGTTTCTGTGATACATCATGTTGAACATGATAGCTTTTTTAATTACATTACAAGTTTAGCTAAGCAAGTAAAATAAATACACATAACTCAAAGAAGAAGCACAATCAAAACATGTGAATTGATTACGCTTCTTCTTTTTATGCTATTAAATAAGCATATTCATTTTATAAATAAATAATAATCAGAAACTTTCGTTAGTCACAAATTCAGAATCAATGTTTGCTTTAGTGATTTCCTCCAAACGTTCCACGTTAACATTACCTTGATTTTTTTGATTTAAACCATGCTTACGTGCTAACTCATTATTATATTGATTTAAAGGATACATTTTAAAATTTTGTTCCTTATTGCTATATAAAGTCGGTTCCAGCTCATAATGTGTTACTAGTGATTTCCATCTGACTTGCTTGATTTTAGTTTGCTTCGGTGTTTTTTCAATATCGAACGCTAAATTACCTCCCAGTACATTGTTTTCATCACCTGTTGCTTGACCATTCAAAAAATTTCCCAGGGAATAAGCCACTAATGTTTTATGATTATCTTTACCCTTAATCCACTTCACAGGTTGAATGACATGGGGATGCGTTCCAATCACTACATCTACCCCAGCATCAGCAAACACTTTCGCATATTTCTGTTGTGTTTTATTTGGTTTATGTTTACCTTCATTACCCCAATGTGCTGAAACGATAACAACATCACTTTGTTTTTTTGCCTTAGCCACGTCTCTTTTTATTTGCTTTTCATCAAAGTAATTTATGTAATATGGTTTATCCGATCGAATACCATTCGTGCCATATGTATAACTCAATAAAGCTATATTAATATCGTTTTTATTCATAATTTGAACTGTATCTCTATTGTTTTGTGAATTATATGTTCCAAAATATTCAATATCATCAAATTGCTTCCAAAGTTCAATTTCATTCATAAGTCCACTCGTCCCTTGATCTAATGCATGATTATTAGCACCGTTCACTAAATTGAACCCTGAGTCAGATAAATCTTTTGCTATAGCTTCTGGCGTATTAAAGCGCTTAAACCCAGACAATCCTTTGCTATCTCCACCAATGGGAGATTCTTGATTTATATAAGCTATATCCGAAGCTTCAATATCTTTTTTCAAATGACTATACATTGGTTTAAAATCAAAACTTCCGTTATTCACTGAAGCATCATGATAAACTGCTGGATGAATTAAATTATCCCCCACCGCATAAAATGAAACGTTCTGACTCAAATGCTTAATATTTAATAAGCAACATGCACCAACTATGATAAAACACAAAAACAATAAAGGAAGTAAAATTTTATATTTCAACACACAAACACCTCTACTATACAATATAAATTGTTAGCTTGTTTTTTTAATTACGAATCCTACCGTTTCCTACATTTATAAACTATTTATAACATAATAAAGTTCAAAAAGTTAAGCTTTTATTACACATATTTATAGAAATGTACTTTTTGGTTATTTAATAAATACTATAAAAATAAGCACGCAAACCTTATTTAGATTCACCTGCTTATTTTTGAGTATCAACTTTTTATGTTCAAGCATTTATTGCTTTTTGCTAATTTATCATTTTAGTCATCTTAAAAATGACATTCATAGCTAGCTAACGATAAATTATTAACATTCTTCAGCCATTTAATATTCAAGTCGTTAATACTATTTAACTTAGCTTCCTTAAAATTATAAATTTTAAACATATTTTGTAACAGTCTCCGCTGACAATCTATAAGAGTCATGACCCGGATTTTTAGCTTTTCCTATAGCAACAATCATTACTGGTTCAAAGCGTTCTGGATCTAAATCAAATGCTTCAGCAATTTGATCTTTTTCAAAACCACCAATAGGATTTGTATCATAACCATAAGACCTAGCAACGAGCATAAATTGCATTGCTGCTAAGCTACTATCAATTTTAATAATATCATTCATTTCTGCACGATTTAAACTTTTATATAAAGGCAATATTTTGCCTAACATTTCAACCTTTACTTCTTCAGGCATATAACCATTTAAAACTGCATTATGATAGATGTCTTCTCCATATTCATAATTTTGCATATCGCCAAATATAATAACCATAGCTGCGGATGTATCATTTTGACGGGTATTAAAACGAACAAGTGGCTTCAATTTTTCTTTTCCTGCTTCACTTTCAACCACTAAAAATCTCCACGGTTGCATATTCACAGACGATGGCGCTTTTGTTGCTTTTTGTATCATCTCATCCATTTCAGTTCTAGGAATTTTAACTTGTTCATCAAACACTTTTACAGATTTCCTATTTAACACAACATCTTCAAAATCATTATTCTTCATTCCAAAATTCTCCTTAATCTTTTTTTACAAAATCAAATTATACGCAATTTGTTATATTTTACAAATCATCTGTTTAAATATTTAATGATTTCTAGTTTGGAAATATTTTATTTTGCCTCTAGAATTCCCTATAATGAAGTTATTAATTTATCAAAATAATTAAGATTTAAGTAAAACGTTTATTTCAATAATTTTTATAAAAGTGTAATTGAAAATAAACAATAGTTGATGTTTTGAATATATATTTATATTGTAGTAAAATAAATAAATCCGTTTTAACTCCTAAACGGTGAAGTTATTTTAAAAAAACACCCTATTATTTTGAATATTATCAGCACAAGTATGCTATTCAAATAATAAATAGAGTTAATGGAAAAAGAGGTAAAATAATGAAATCTGTATCAGTAATTGTAACTTATTACAACTCCGAAGATTATATTGAAAATTGCTTAAACAGTTTAAAAAATCAAAGGTTCCAAGATTTTGAATTAATATTAGTGAACGATGGTTCAACTGATAGTTCAAAAGCTATTGCAACTGAAACAATCAAAGATTGGAACATCTCAATTAAAGAAATTGATTTAACTCAAAATTTCGGACATGCTTATGCAAGAAATATTGCGCTAGATTCAGTAACATCACCTTATTTTATATTTATAGATTCTGATGATTATCTTGCGTCTTATGCGTTAGCTTTCTATATGAAACATTTAAATCAATACGATGCTTTAATTGCACCTATTCATTCTTTCACTTTAGATGTGCCACAATACGTCGATCAAAATTTAGTGAAAGTGCAATATTTAAACACTAAAACAAAATCAAATCAATTTCTACGTAAACATTCTGTTTGTAATATCGTTTTTAAAACAGCAATTATGCGTGGACATAATATTAAATTCAATGAAGATTTAGATATCTTTATCGACTGGTCTTTCGTCTTAGAATTCATTAAATATTCAAACGGTTTTGTAAGAATCAGTAGATTCCCTTTCTATATTAAAGGAGAAATTTATGATCCGTTTGAAAAACCGACGTTGTCAACTCAAGATTTCAATATTATTTTTAATGACTACGTTTATAGTTTTTCAGACGCTGTAAAACGTGCGCCTTTAAAAGAAAACAAAAAATTCATTAAAACTAAGATGAAAAATTTATATAGAGATTCGTTTGAGCCATCATTAAGAAAAACACCTGAAAGATATAAATCAAATAGTGAGCTTTTACCAAAAGTCACAAGACAGTTAATGACTACAATATTCAAAAGCGAGAAACCATTATTTATTTTAGAATCATTAATGCTTATGTTTAATAAGAAAAAGCCGGCATTTAAAGTAAATCGATTTAGAAAGCGTGCACGCTTAGCTAAAAATGTTGTTTTACGTCGAAAAAATAAAAACCGTTCATTATATCAACTTACAGATAGCGAAAACAAAGTTAAGCCGAATACAATCGTTTTCGAAGCTTTTGGTGGTAAAAATTATAGTGACAGTCCAAAGTATATCTATGAGTATATGATGAAATACCATCCAAACTATGAATTTATTTGGGTATTCAGAAAACCTGATCAAGTCTATTTACCAGGACCTGCCAAAAAAGTTAAAAAGGGTTCTAACGCATACTATGAAGCTTACGCTAGTGCAAAATACTGGGTAACAAATGCAAGACTCCCATTATACCTAAATAAAAAAGCTAACCAAGTTTATATTCAAACATGGCACGGCACGCCTTTAAAACGCTTAGCAAATGATATGAAAGTTATCCGTATGCCTGGAACAACAACTGATAACTATAAGCGTAATTTCAAAGAAGAAACAAGCAGATGGGATTACCTTGTCTCTCCAAATGCTTATTCATCTAAGATATTTGAAACAGCTTTTTGGATGCCACCAGAGAAAATACTTGAAATTGGTTATCCTAGAAATGATGTCTTAGTTAATCGTGCAAATGATCAAGCTTACATTCAAGAAATTAAAGAAAACTTAAATTTACCTAAAGACAAAAAAGTAATTATGTATGCACCAACTTGGCGTGATGATGAATTTGTCAAAAAAGGAAAATATTTATTCGACTTAAAAATCGATTTAAATAATTTACAGCAAAAAATTGGTGATGACTATGTTATTCTATTAAGAATGCATTATCTTATTGCTAACGCATTAGACTTAAGAGGTTATGAAGATTTTGCAATCGATGTATCAAACTATAGTGACATCTCAGAATTATATCTCATTTCTGATTGCTTAATCACAGATTATTCTTCTGTAATGTTTGACTATGGCGTATTAAAAAGACCTCAAATTTTCTTTGCTTATGATCTAGATAAATATGCTAAAGATTTAAGAGGCTTCTATTTAGACTATCACAAAGATTTACCAGGACCTATTTATCAAGATGCATATCAACTAGCTGAAGATTTACAACATTTAAATCAAATTGAAACTGATTATAAACCTAAAATTGATAAATTTTATAATGATTTTTGCTCAATTGAAAATGGTAATGCTGCTAAAGCAATCGCTGATTTAATTACCAAAAATCAATAAATATTAAAAGATATCATGCGCATAGCTTATATATGGCTATGTACAAACAAGCGCGCTAATCCATGATGGATTAGCGCGCTATTATTTTTAAAATCCTACATCTTTGATCCACTGAAGTACAATATGTGTAAGTAGTTTAAACTAGTAGTCTTGCACGCAGACTATACTTGGAGAAAAATACGTTCTTAAATCACTGTCACTGAAGTACTATAGTTTAAAGGAAACACACCTTCAACTTAGCGTATTCAGCTTCATAAATTAAAGAGGTTGTTATTTCATAACCAATGGTTTCAATCCATTAAAATAAACCTCCCGTTTTCATTTATTACGAATGAAAATAGGAGGTTCTTATATATTAATAGCATGTACTTTATTTTACTGTACCTGCGTCTTTATCATGTACACCATGACGATAAAAATCAATATATTCAGGTTCTAATGGTTTTTTACCTCTAATTACATCAGCAGCTCTTTCAGCTATCATCAATACTGGAGAATGGATATTACCATTTGTCGTACGTGGCATAACTGAAGCATCTACGACACGTAAATTTTCCATACCATGTACTTTAAATGTCTCAGGATCTACTACTGACATTTCATCAGATTTTGGTCCCATTCTACAACTACAAGATGGATGTAATGCTGTTTCTCCATCACGTTTTACCCATTCGATAATTTCTTCATCTGTTTGAACCTCAGGTCCTGGTGAAATCTCTCCACCATTGAATGGATCTAAAGCTTTTTGAGACAAGATATTTCTAGCTACTTTAATTGCTTCTACCCACTCACGTTTATCTTCTTCAGTAGACAAATAATTGAAGACGAAATCCGGTTTTTCAAATGGATCCTTAGATTTAATCTTCAAGTGGCCACGTGAATTAGAGTACATTGGACCAACGTGAACTTGATAACCATGTGCAGTTGGCGCTTTAGTACCATCGTATCTTACTGCAATCGGTAAGAAGTGGAACATTAGGTTTGGATAATCTACTTCATTGTTAGAACGAACAAAGCCGCCACCTTCAAAATGATTGGATGCTGCAGCACCTTTACGACCTAATATCCATTGCAAACCAATAAATGGCATTTTCAATTTATTCAAACTTGGTTGCATTGATACAGGTTGTTTACATGCATGTTGCACATATACCTCTAAATGGTCTTCAAAGTTTTCGCCTACACCTGGTAAGTGTAAACGTGGCTCGATACCTACAGAACGTAAATGTTCTGAATCACCAATACCAGATAATTGTAATAATTGTGGTGAATTTATCGCACCACCTGATAAAATGACTTCTTTAGCATGAACTGTATGTTCTTTACCATTTTTCTTAAATGTAACACCAGTTACTTTATTTCCTTCAAAATTTAGTTTAGTAACAAAAGCACGTGTTTGTACGTCTAAATTTTTACGTTTCATTGCTGGATGTAAATATGCTCTTGAAGCTGAAACACGACGACCATTATGAACTTGGCTATCAAAAGGACCAAATCCTTCTTGTCGGAAACCATTAACATCTGGTGTCTTGTTATAGCCCGCTTCTACACCTGCATTAAAAAACGCTTGGAATAATGGATTCGATGCAGGGCCTCTTCTTAATTTAATCGGACCATGATGGCCACGGTATGGATCATCTTTACTTGAACCAAATGTTGTTTCTAAACGTTTAAAGTATGGTAAACAATGTGCAAAATCCCAATTATCCATGCCTTCAGGTTTTGCCCATTTTTCATAGTCCATTGGGTTACCTCTTTGATAAATCATGCCGTTAATAGAACTTGAACCACCAAGCACTTTACCACGGGCATGACCTACTTTTCTACCGTCCATATGTGGTTCTTCGTTAGTTTCATAAATCCAATCATACAGTTTATTGCCTGCTGGATACATTAAAGCAGCTGGCATTTGGATTAATAAATCCCAAGGATAGTCACTACGTCCTGCCTCAAGTACAAGTACGTTATTAGATACATCTTCACTAATTCTCGCACCTAATACTGATCCGGCACTACCGCCTCCGATAATAATATAATCATATGCTTCTCTCATTTTTATATAGCCTCCTGTTATAAGCTTCATCGTAAATTTTGTGATTAACGTTACGCTTTACCGAACCAATTTACAGGCTCTGGTTTTGTGTTACGAAGGATATGTTTCTCAACTTGGTACTCTGCTAGACCTTCTTTTCCAAGTTCTCTACCAATACCTGACTGTTTATATCCGCCCCATGGTGCTTGCGCAAAATATGGATGGAAATCGTTAATCCAAACTGTGCCCATTCTTAATTGATTAACGACACGTTCTGCTTTACCAACATCGTTAGTAAATACACCGCCAGCTAGTCCATAAATAGAATCGTTAGCTAGTGTGATTGCCTGCGCTTCTGTATCAAAACCTTCGATTGTTACTACAGGTCCAAACACTTCTTCTTGAACGATACGCATTGAAGTATCACAATCAGTAATCACTGTTGGTTCAAAGAATAAGCCGTCTTGTAAGTCCTCACGTTCTGGGCGTTTACCGCCGATAGCAATAGTGGCATTTTCTGATTTAGCTATTTCTATATATTTCTCTATTTTTTCTCTATGTTCTGCAGAGATTACTGGACCCATTTCAGTTTCTGGGTTAAAGCCGTCACCCAATTTAATATTTTTAATTCTTTCAATTAACGCTTGTTCAAATTGTTTTTTTATTTTGTTATCTACTATGATTCTTGCACCAGCTGAACATACTTGACCTGCATGGAAAAAGCCACCATTTAGCGCTTGATCAACTGCAAGTTCAAAGTCTGCATCTTCGAATATAATATTAGGGTTTTTACCACCGAGTTCTAAAGCAACATTTGTTACATGATCTGCCGCTTGTTTCATGATATGTTTACCTGTTTGAATGCCGCCTGTGAATGAAACTAAATCGACATCTTTATGTGCTGATAGTGGTTCTCCAACTTCAGAACCTTTACCTAATACTAGGTTAATGACACCTTTAGGGAAGCCAACTTCTTCCATCAATTCAAACACACGGATTGTTGTTAATGGTGTAATTTCACTTGGTTTCATTACTAAAGAACAACCAGTCGCTAATGCTGGCGCAATTTTCCAAGATGCTTGAAGTAAAGGATAATTCCAAGGTGTGATTTGTGTTACTACACCAACTGGTTCTTTAACGACTTTACTTTCTGTATTCGGAATAGGAGAATCAATAATTTCTCCCCCATCTTTATCTGCTAACCCAGCGAAAAAGTTAAATACATTTGCAATATCGTCCATATCAGCATAAGACTCTTCTAATGTCTTACCTGTATCTAACGTTTCAAGTTTCGCTAATTCTTCACGATGTTTTTCGATCATATTAGCTATTGCTCTAACTTTCTTACCTCTATTTTCACTTGTTTCATTAGCCCATGTTCCTGCTTCAAAAGCGCGTCTTGCTGCTAAAATTGCACGTTCACTATCTTCTGCAGTTCCTTCTGCTACTTCAAGAATAACTGCTTGATTATATGGATTAATAATCTCTCTTGTTTGCTTATTTGAGCTTTCCACCCATGCTCCATCTATATATTGAAGACGAGATAAATGATCTACAAGTTCCATTAAAATTACCTCCGTTAAGTTTGTTAAATTTTTATTTAACGAATTTTATGAACTTTATGTTATCATAGTAGTTGAAAAAGTGTCAAATGTGTTTAAATATGATAGGGGTTTATGCATGCATCTTTTTTATATGGAAGGTAAACTATAGAAACTCACTATTTATTTTTCACTTAACTCTATAAGGACTTGAACGGAGGTGGACAATTGGTACATTCGACCAACCCTGATTATCAATTAGAGGAAGCTAAGGATATCGTTATTAATGCTATTGGCGAAACCATGGATTTGTACGGCATCAATAGAAGTGTAGGAAACTTATTTGGAACAATGCTCTTTGAAGACAGTATGACACTTGATGAAATGAGAGAACAATTACAAATGAGCAAACCCAGCATGAGTGCTGGTGTTAAAAGATTGCAAGAATTTGATATTGTTAAGCAACAATTCACAAGGGGAAGTAGAAAACAACATTTTGTCGCTGAAAAAGATTTCTTTAATTTCTTTAGTAATTTCTTTTCACGCAAATGGCGTCGTGAAATTGTTATTAATTCAGAAGGTGTTCATGATGCAGTAGCCATCCTTGATAAGATTATTGATAACAGCAAAGCAGATGAAGCTACAAAATCTGAAGCAGAGGAAGTTAAACAACAATTATTAGATACTTTACCTTATTATGAATGGTTAGATAATTTAAGCAATGCATTAGAATCTGGTGAAATATTTAAATATTTCCCAATTCCAGAAAAAAAAGAGTCATAGTTATGTTGGAAGCTTGCTTTTAACATTTTTAGTTAAAAAGCTGAGACAGTTTATAATGTCTCAGCTTTAAGTATGTGTTAATTGTGATTGAATACTATACATGCTACTCGTTTTACAAAGTAATCCGAATCACTGTCTCTATACAAAATAAGCGCACCACTATCTCACCGTAAAATAAGATAGTGGTGCGCTTGTTTTATATTACTTATCATTTTCTTTCCGTTCTCTTACTTGTGTTATACGTAACGAACGTCTTTCTACTTCCCTATATTTTTCGGCTCTATCTTCTAGTTTCAATCTATCTTCAGACAATGTCCTTAAGAATGAAATCATCATCATGACAAATATAGCCAACAGCGGGACACTAGCTAATAAAGAAGCTGTTTTCAAAACTTCTAACGCTCGTTCACCACCTACTAACATCAATCCAAATGGTAATAGACATAATGCAAAAGCCCAGTACAATCTATTTGCTTTTAATGGCTCGCCGATAACTTTCTTTTGAGAAGCTGCAGCCAAGATATATGAACCTGAATCAAATGTAGTCGCTAAGAATAAGAATGCAGATAACAAGAATAGTACAATGATTAAATTAGGGAATGGTAATTGATGCATAACTTCTATAATAGTAGCCTCTGTACCATGCGTATTTAAGAAATGGATCACATCGAATGAACCAGTGATTTGTAAATAAACTGCATAGTTTCCAAAAATACCAAAGAACAGTGCACATCCTAACGTCCCATAAACAATTGTTCCAAGCACAATTTCTTTAAGTGTACGTCCTTTAGAAATACGCGCAATAAACAATCCTATAAATGGCGCATATACAATCCACCATGACCAATAGAAAATCGTCCATTGTTGTGGGAAATTCGTTTCTTTACGACCACCTATACCTCCAAATGGTTCAATCCATGTAGCCATTTGGAAGAAATTTTTAATCATGTTACCCATACCAGTGATGGACGTTTCCATAATAAATACAGTCGGTCCAACAATAAATACAAATCCTAGTAATACAAAAGATAAAATAACATTCGCATCACTTAAAACTTTAATTCCTTTTTTCAAACCAGAATAAGAACTATATGCGAAGACAGCTGTAATTGTGAAGAGAATAATGCTACGCATCAACATACTGTCTCCAATACCTGTTAATTTTTCTATGCCTGCAGAAATCATTGGCACACCCAGTGCTAATGAAGTAGCTGCGCCACCAAGCAGACCAAAAATAAATAGAATATCAACTATTTTTCCTATAATACCATCTGTCTGACTTCTTAAAATCGGACGCATTGTTTGACTAATTTTATAAACTGGTTTTTTCTTAATAAAAACAAGATAACCAATTGCTAGTGCTGGCAATACAAATGTGGCCCAAGCAATTGGTCCCCAATGGAACATGCCATACATAGTAGCGTAATTCAATGCACTATCCGTCATTCCTTTACCGCCATGTGGAGGATCTTGATAATAGAATGCCCATTCAATAACGCCCCAATATAAAATATCTGAAGCAATTCCGGCACAAAATAGCATAGCTGCCCAACTAAAATTATTAAATTCAGGCTTGTCTGTCGCTTTACCAAGCGTCACATTACCATATTTACCAAATGCAATATAAAGTACAAATATTAACGTTGCAAGTCCAATCAATAAATATATTGAGCCGAGTGTACTCGACACGACCTCATTTAAATGCGTAATTATGTCCTGACTGGCCTTAGGAAAAACCATCATCGGAATAACTGCAATCAGTAATATCAATGAAGACCCTATAAAGGTCGTCCAATCCATTACTTTTACTCTTTCTTTTTTCACAATAGACACCCCTTATTGTTAGTAAAATATGTAAAAAATTTGCTAATCACTATAATTTTTTAGCAAAACCATTTATTAAATTACAAACATGAGCCTAACGAACTTTTAATAATAATGCAAATTGCATTCAAAAAACACAAACACAAAAGATGAATAAATATATAATATTTCTATTAGTCACAGTCTCTAAAATCGTTACAATCACAGTGTTAAGTTTAAATTTAACGAAATTAACGAACGGAACAAACTTTCTTTTTGTATTATTATGCGTTATTTATGTATTAATATTATTTTTTATATTTTTTCGAACAGTTGCTATTTTCCTTTTTCTATAGTAAATTCAACACACAATTAAGTTTCAATATACTTTATTTTTTAAAAAATAATATTGGTAATTCTCAATATTTAACAAAGGGAGTTTATATCATGTGGCATTATTATAAATTGTATTGGAAAAATGCGCTTGATTTTAAAGGGCGTGCTAGAAGAAAAGAATTGTGGTTTCCATTTTTAGTCAATATATTAATCACTATTCTATTGGCTATACTATTAGACTATATTTTCAAAATACCAACGTCGATAAGTGACGCAATTAGCGCTTTATTTACAATTATTATCTTTATTCCTGATTTTTCAGTGGCTACAAGACGCATGCATGATATTGGTCGGACGATGACTTTTCCAATTATATTTGGCGTCTTTTCCGTGTTATTTTTAATTGCCTCATTTATCCCATCTGGTGACGGCTTATTTTTCAATATTTTAGCAGTTATTTTCGGCATTAGTAGCATTATTTTCTTCATTTTAAATATTGTCGCTTTCTTTTACATGATTACCGATAGTGATAAAGTAGTTAATCAATACGGATTACCACGTAAGTAATTAGAAAAACGCACATAAAGAACGGGACAGAAATCATGCTTTACAAGCGATTCCTGTCCCGTTTTTCTTTTTGCAAAACTATTAATCCCATACTTTTCAACTAAAATAGCTTATAATTCATATATAATGTATTTATAATAAATGAGGTATTTAACATGAACAAAAATAAAATCATTAATTATTGGAATAAGCGTGCGACTTCTTTTAGCAAAGACAAGCAAGCAGAACTTAAAAGTGTGCACGCAGAAAGATGGCTATCTGAAATAAACCAAATTAAAACAGTCGAACCCGGTATGAAAATCTTAGACATTGGCACAGGCGCAGGTTTTCTAGCAATTCTATGTCAACAACAAGGTGCACAAGTTACTGGTATTGACCTTTCCCCTGAAATGATTCAATCTGCTAAGCAAAATGCATTACGTTTTAATATAAATGTCAACTTTCAAGTCATGGATGCTGAACATTTACATTTTGACGATGCGTATTTTGATCTAGTCATTTCTAGAAATGTTACATGGTTATTACCAGATACAAAAGCTGCCTACCAAGAATGGTTACGCGTTTTAAAACCAAATGCTACACTCATTAATATCGATGGAGATTATGGCAAGGATGCTTTTACAGATTATAGTGATATACCAAATCACCACGCGCATCATACTTTAGGAGACACGATGTTAGCAGAGAGTGAAAATATAAAGCAAAGTATTTCAATTAATCACTACGACCGCCCTCAATACGATTTAAATATCCTTAAGCAAATAAATACGAAACCCATCCATGTAGATACGACCATTCATAAACGCATTTATCAATCACATGATGAATTTTATAATCCAACACCTATATTTTTAATAGCATTAACGAAATAATAAATGATTATGAAACATACAACATAGCTAACCATATTAAAATATGAATAATTCGTTTCACATAGAGCCTACAACTTGCGTTGACACCTAATTTTTATCATACTATATATGAATAAAAGCAAAAGGAGTGGTAAGAATGAATAAAGAACAATTTGATAAAGTGAAAAACGGCAAAGGATTCATTGCTGCATTAGACCAAAGTGGTGGCAGTACACCTAAAGCATTAAGTGACTATGGTGTAACTGAAGATCAATATAACAGTGAAGATGAAATGTTTAAACTTGTACATGATATGCGTACACGAATTGTTTCATCACCTGCATTCAGTTCAGATAAAATCATTGGTGCAATTCTTTTCGAACAAACGATGGACCGTGAGGTAGAAGGTAAACATACTGGTGACTATTTAGCTGATAAAGGTGTCGTTCCTTTCTTAAAAGTTGATAAAGGCTTAGCTGAAGAACAAAACGGCGTGCAATTAATGAAGCCAATTCCAGATTTAGATAAATTATTAAACCGTGCAAATGATCATAAAATTTTCGGTACAAAAATGCGTTCTAATATTTTAGAATTTAATAAAACTGGTATTGACCAAGTTGTACAACAACAATTCGAAATTGGAAAACAAATCATCTCTGCTGGATTGGTCCCAATTATCGAACCAGAGGTAAATATCAATGCTGATAACAAAGCAGAGATTGAATCATACTTATCAAGTGCAATATTAGCTGAGCTAAATAAATTAAATGACGATGAACTCGTAATGTTAAAATTAACAATCCCAACTAAAGCTAACCAATATCAAGAATTAATCGCACACCCTAATGTGGTTCGTGTCGTTGCTTTATCCGGTGGTTATAGTAGAGAACATGCTAACGAAGTTTTAAAACAAAACAAAGACTTAATTGCTAGTTTCTCTCGTGCATTAATCAATGACTTAAATGTCAATCAATCAGATGAAGAATTTGATAAAATTTTAGCAGATACAATCGATTCTATCTATGATGCATCAGTAAACAAAGCTTAATAACCATTCAGCAATAGCTTTATATTTCCCAGGAAACTTGGCAATAATAAAGCTTAACACACACCCTGATCTTTAATGTCAGGGTGTGTTTTTATATAACAATGTTTAAATGCAATTTGTAATAACGTCTTACACACCTCAGTCAATATTACTTATCTTGCTATACTCAATCTAACTAACGCATTTTTTTATCAAAAAAACTCGAATACTGCATTTGAAATAACATGTGCTCACTGAGACTATTCCTTAATGTTTTCAATATTTTTTAGCAAGCATGTTTATTGTAAGTTTTTAAGAAATCCTTAAATAGACTAGCTATAAACCACGACAAACTATATAATTATATTAATTTGCTAATTATCAATGGTTTTAAGGGGAGGAAGTATGAAAAATTATCTACATAGATGGATTATTGAAGCGCTAAGTTATATGGCTTTAGGGTTATTTGGCTCTTTGATTATCGGATTGATTTTAGAAACGCTTGGAGAACAAACATTATTACCACAATTAAATCTGACATTTTTATCAGCAATCGGTAAAGTAGCAATGTCCATGACTGGTGCCGCTATTGGTGTGGCGATAGCTTATGGTTTAGGCGCAAAACCACTCGTTACATTTTCTAGTGTTATCGTAGGTACATTAGGTTATACAACTTTTGATGGTGGTCCAGTAGGCGCTTATATCGCTACAGTCATCGTTGTTGAACTGAGTAGATTATATGCTGGCAAAACAAAAATCGACATCATTTTATCTCCACTACTAACGATATTAATTGGTGGTTTTATTGCAAAGGCTTTTGGACCAGCATTAAATCAATTTATGACAGGCTTAGGCAAAATTATCATTGCATCCACGGATCAACAACCGTTCATCATGGGCATCTTAGTCTCTGTTATCTTTGGTTTAGCTTTAACTGCACCGATCTCAAGTGCAGCTTTAGCGTTGATGTTAGATTTGAATGGCCTCGCTGCAGGCGCAGCAACAATTGGTTGTGCATCACAAATGGTTGGTTTTGCAGTTACTGGCTATAAAGATAATGGTTGGGGTGGTGTGCTTTCTGTAGGTATTGGTACAAGTATGTTGCAAGTCCCAAATATCATTAAACATCCAATGATTTTACTACCACCTACTCTTACAAGCGCTATTGTTGCACCTATTATGACAACGTGCTTCCCTATGACAAATAATGCTGCAGGTGCTGGTATGGGCACAAGCGGCTTCATCGGTCAAATTATGACTATCAATACAATGGGTGGCTCTATACAGACTTGGTTCTTAATTCTTACTTTCCACATTTTATTGCCAGCCATTATCAGTTTCTTTCTTTATAGAATTTGTTTTAAAAAACAATGGATACGTCCTGGTGACCAACTGATTCACATTGCAAAATAGCAACGACATACAATATAAAACAAATCCTGAGACAATTTACATGTCTCAGGATTTGTTTATGTTCATCTAAATCAATGTAATGATAAATATATTTTCAATCTCACTCTACTCTTTATCCACACGTGCGTTTACAGGGACATTTGCAGTAGCTTTTCTTGTTTGTGTTACATATAAAATTGCTGCGATTGCATACCAAGCCAATACGATAAGCCATTCGGAAGGCCATGCTAACGATGATGGCATACCTGGTAAATAAATGACTATAAACAAAACGCTTAAAACAATAGCGATAGTACCAACGAGTTTTCCATTCTTTATACGATAGGGTCTAGCTAAATCAGGTTGCACTTTGCGTAACTTCATAAAAGAAATCGCTACAAGTAAATACCCTAATACCACACCAATACCACCAGCATTAACAATCCATACAAGTGCTGCTCTACCTAAAAGTGGTGCAACAAACGCTAAGATACCAAGAAACAAAATACCATGTGTAGGTGTCTTATATTTAGGATGAATAAATGCAAACCATTTAGGAATCATGTGATTTTTCGCCATAGCATACAGAATTCTACTACCACCAATAATAAAAGCATTCCAACTTGTAATAATACCAGCTACGCCACCTAATACTAGCAAGACGCCAAATCCACTATGACCAAATAAGTTAGCCATTGCATCTGCTGTCGCCAAATTACTGTTGCTTAGAGCTTTAGGTGATAAACCTGTTGCTACACCAAATACAATGAGCAAATAAAAAATCACAGAAGCGATAATTGATAATATTAAAATACCGCCAATTTTTTTCGCAGGTGCTTTAACTTCTTCTGCAATTTGTGGGATGACATCAAAGCCCACAAACAGAAATGGAATCATCATTAATACAGACATCGTTCCACCAATACCATTTTCAAATGGCTGTAAATTGTTGAAATTACCATTAAATCCTGCACCAAATACAAGTAATAAGCCAACGCCTACAATAAAAATTGTGAAAACTGTTTGCATGATTGCTGCAGGCTTTACACCAAAATAATTAAGTGAAGTTAAAATGACACTTCCAATTGAGCCAATGATCACCCATGTGAAGTATACATCCCACCCCGCGATATTCCACATCAATCCTTGATGTTGAAATGGAATAACATAGTCGATCACTGTGGGCAATGCGACCGCTTCAAATGTAATAACTGAAACATAGCCAAATAATACGGACCAACCTGATATAAAGGCAACGCCTGGTGAAAAAGCTTTTTTAACAAATACAAAACCGCCGCCAGTTTCCGGAATTGCTGCAGCTAATTCTGCATATGTAAGTCCGATGACAATGACTAAAAATCCACCGAGTAAAAATGCCACAACACTTCCTACAAAACCAGCTGTTGATACCCATTCTCCTGATAATACGACCCAGCCCCATCCAAGCATTGCGCCGATTGCCAGAAATAAGACATCAACAATATTCATCGTCTTATTAAATTGAGATTTCATTTTACATACCCCATAACATTCATTGAATTAAAAGTGAATGAGCTTAAATTTTCTATATTAATTTCAATCTAATCATCACTTTCTTGTTCGTTTAGATTCATACGTTTTGCTTTATTTACAACCAGTGCTTTCTAACTGGCACTTTAAATACCTATGGATAAATATTTTGTTTCTAAGTATGGCTCTATACCTTCAGTGCCACCTTCTCTGCCATAACCACTTTCTTTCAAACCACCAAATGGTGCATGAGCAGCTGAAGGACCACCATCATTCCACCCAACAACACCATATTCTAACTCATTATAAAGCTTTAATCCTGTACGATAATCATTTGTGAAGAAGTAAGAAGCTAAGCCAAATTCTGTATCGTTTGCCATTTTTATTGCTTCATCTAAATCTTCATAAACCATAACCGGTGCAACTGGACCGAAAGTTTCTTCATGCATTACTTTCATATCTAAATTCACATTAGAGATAACCACTGGTTTTAGGAAATTTCCTTTTAACGCTTGTATTTCATCTACTGACCGTGATAATTTCCCACCTTTAGCTTGTGCATCTGTAATATGTGTCATCACTTTTTCAACTGCAGCTTTATCAATGAGTGGTCCTATGTTTACATCCTTTTGCAGACCATCACCAACAGAAAGTTCGTTGACTTTCTCAATCAAACGGTTTGTGTATTGATCAGCAATATCTCGATGTACAAAAATACGATTCGCGCAGATACATGTTTGCCCTGCATTTCTAAACTTAGAAGCAATCGTACCTTCTACAGCTGCTTCAATATCAGCATCTTTATGCACAATTAAAGGGGCTAAACCACCTAGCTCCATCGTTACATTTTTCACACTTTGCGCTGACTGTTCAATCAGTGATTTTCCAACAGCAGTCGATCCAGTAAATGTCACTTTATTAATCAGTTTATGTGTGGTGAAGATATCACCTGCATCTTTACCAGACGCAATAATATAGGATATCGCATCTTTGGGTATGCCGGCTTCATGTGCTAGTGCAACTAGTTTAATGGTTGTTAAAGGTGTTTTGACAGCAGGTTTACAAATGATTGTGCATCCAGCAGCTAATGCAGGCGCCATTTTACGCGTTATCATCGCTGCCGGGAAATTCCAAGGTGTTATCGCCCCTACTACACCTACCGGAAATTTATCAATCACTATTTTCTTAGATGACGTATTTGCAGGTATCGTACGTCCATATACTCTCTTAGCCTCTTCCGCATACCATTTTACATAAGCATTCGCATATATGACTTCCCCTTTAGCTTCTGCTAAAGGTTTTCCACCTTCAAGTGTA
Organism: Staphylococcus cohnii species complex 1663; assembly: GCF_041008415.1. Classification (NCBI taxonomy): domain Bacteria; kingdom Bacillati; phylum Bacillota; class Bacilli; order Caryophanales; family Staphylococcaceae; genus Staphylococcus; species Staphylococcus cohnii species complex 1663. The sequence continues at coordinate 49,946 of NZ_JBFDVL010000006.1, read as the reverse complement.
ATAAGCTTCGCAAGTTCATTCTGATGTTCATCAATGAGTTTCCCCCATTGATATAACTTTGCTGAACGTTCGTGTGCATCAACTAATTTCCATTCTTCAAATGCTGTACGTGCACGTTCAATTTGTGAATGGATTTCATCATGACTTGTGTAGTTTAAACGTTCTATAATTTCATTGGTAGAAGGATTATAAACTTCTAATTGACTCATTATTGTTCTCTCCTTTACATTTATTTTTGTTATGAGGTATGACTTAACTATACCCGTTATTTAAAAATAAAATTTTAAGCGTCCAGATGTGCTTCCGCTATACTCACTTTTTCAAATGTTTCAGACAATATTTCTAATCCTTGTTGTAATTCATCGTCTGTAATAACAAGCGGTGTTAAGAATCGTAAAACATTACCTTTAATACCAGCAGATAATAATAACAAACCATTTGCATTCGCTGTTTGAATAATTTTTCCAGTCAATGCTTTATTGGGCTGACCGGTTTGATCATCGACGATTTCACAGGCAACCATAGCACCAAGTCTACGAATGTTTGTGATAAATGAATATTGTTCTGCACTGCGATATAAGAAACTTTCAAGTTGTTTTCCAATTTGTTCTGCTTTATTGTTTAAGTCTTCTTCTTCAATGATTTCAATGACTTTTAAAGCAGCTTCACAAGCTAAGGGATTTCCAGCATATGTGCCACCTAGTTCTCCAGGAGATGCACTGTCTATAATTTCCGCTTTTCCAACTACACCGCTTAATGGAAATCCTGCAGCCAATGATTTAGACACAGTTATTAAATCGGGTTCTATATCAAAATGTTCAATCGCAAATGTTTTACCTGTTCGTGCAAAACCTGTTTGAATTTCATCTGCTACAAAAATAATGTCATGCGCTTCACATATTTTTTTAACTGCTTTCACGAATTTTTTATCCGGAATAATAAATCCGCCTTCTCCTTGGACTGGTTCCATCACGATACAAGCTACTTCACTAGGATCTACAGTCTCTATGAAAAAATCATGTAACTTATCAATCATTTGATCAATATAGGCTGCTTCAGATAAGTATTCGGATTTTTCTGAAATATTAGGGTATGGCGCTTGGTAAACCTCTGGTGCAAATGGGCCAAATCCAAGTTTATAAGGCCTTACTTTACTTGTCATAGACATTGTTAAATTTGTACGTCCATGAAAACCTCTTACAAAGGAAACAACTGATTGCCTTCCAGTGTGTTTCCTAGCAATTTTCACTGCATTCTCTACAGCTTCTGCACCTGAATTAAGTAAAATCACTTTTTTATCAAAATCACCAGGTGTAATCTCTGTTAATTTTTGAGCTAAGTTGAGATAGCTTTTATACATAATGACATTGAAGCCAGGATGTATAAAGTTGTCTAGTTGTTCTTTTAAATGTTTGGTTATCTTAGGGTGTGTGTGTCCAACGTTTAATGTACCAATTGCTCCCGCAAAATCTATGAAACGTTCACCTTCTATATCTGTGATCGTAGCACCTTGTGCATGATCTGCAACATGCAGATTACCATTCCCAACACCACGTGCTACATACTTATCACGTTGTCTCTTATAGCTTTCAAATTGATTTGTCATCAATAACCCCTCCTCTTTGCTTCTACATAAGACCTGTAGTTTTCTAAAATTTAAGGGATTATTGGTACAGTGTAAAGTACCAGTTATGACAATTTAATGGAACCAGATTATTCCCAAATGACTTCTTTTAATCTCTGTACTGCCTGAGGAATCTGCTCTTGCTTGATTTTTGAAAATCCTATAATCAGTGTTTTATATGAACTATTTTTTTCAAGCGCTTTCACAGAAAATCGATTTAGTGTATAAAGCTCAAGTTTCATTTCTTTAGCTCTTGATTCAATTTCTTGGTAGGAAAAGGGTGTGATAACTTCTACAATAAAATGTAAACCTGCTCGCGTATCTTTGATTCGAATATTACTTGTAAAGGTATCGGATAGATGTGTGATGAGTGTTTCTCGTTTCTTTCCATATATTTGATGCATCTTTTTTACATATTTTTCATAGTAGCCTTCTTTGATCATTAAATTCAATGTAAGTGCGTGAATCGTTGAAAAGTCAGGAATCATATTTAAATTATAGTGATCAAATTGTTTTACTAAATTAATTGGCAAAATCATATAACTCATGCGCAATCCTGGCATTAGCGTTTTCGAAAATGTACCTAAGTATATCACGCGTTCATTTTTATCAAAACTAAACAGTGAGGGGATATTATCTGTTTCATATTTAAACTCACTATCATAGTCATCTTCTATGATGTAACTTTGTGTTTGACTTGCCCAGTTCAAAAGATCAATACGACGCGATACAGGCATGATGATACCCATTGGAAATTGATGCGATGGTGTCACTATCGTAGCATCAGGTTGAGCTTGTTTAATTGCTTCAATAGATATCCCCTTATGGTCTAAAGCAATCGGTTTTAACTGTGCAGTTGTTTGACGAATTAGTGTTCTAAACCTTGAGTACCCTGGATTTTCCACTGCAATCTTAATTTCATCTGGTAATAATTGAATCAATTTGGTTAACAGTATATTAGTGCCTGATCCAATGACAATTTGTTCCGGATGACATTGGATACCTCTTTGATAAGACACTAATTTAGCAATCGATTGTCTTAACTCTATTGGCCCTTTAATTTGAGGTATTGAAGATAATTCATGATCATAATTTTCAAATACACGTTTAACGAGTTTAGTCCATACCTCTACTGGAAACGCTGAAATATCGGTACTCATATGAGAAAATGAATAATCGTATGCATCTTCAATTTGCTGTTCTTGAACATTCAAAGATATTTGCGCATTTGGATCAATGATCAATTTTTCTAATGGCTCAATAAAATAACCCTTCCGCTCTTCAGTATAAATATATCCCTCAGCCAGTAGCTGTTCATATGCTGCTTTTACACTATTCACACTAATATTTAAATGTTGTGACATATCTCTTTTTGAAGGTAACTTTTCATGACTTTCATATTTGAATGCGAGAATATCTTCTTTTAATTGGCTATATAATTGACGATAAATGAATTGACCGCTTTCCCGTTGCATTCAATCCCCCCTTTTTACATCATCTGTTCTCCAGTTTTCTCATATCACTCATTATAATGAAAATGAGGACGGTATAGAAATCAAAACGTAAATTTGATTCCATGTCACCGTCCTCATCAGACCAATCTTATGGTTGGAAAATTACAATATGTTATTGGAACTCCAGTGGCACCACGATCGATAGTTGCATTGATAAATACATATAGTCTTAGAACTTGCCACTTCAATATGCTTTATATTTTATAGAATTGGTGACGCTAATTTAGCGATCGATTGTTTGAACTTAATCCAATTTGATCGCTGTTCATAGCGCTCTTCTGTTAATTCCTTAGATACTTTCATATCTTCTATAAATGCTGCTTTAAGTTCTTTGACAATATTTGCATCATACATAAATGCATTAATTTCAAAATTTAATTCAAAACTACGTATGTCCATATTTGATGAGCCTACACTTGCTACTTCATCATCAATAATCATCATTTTTGAATGAATAAATCCATTTTCATACGTATAAACTTTGACACCATCTCTAATCAACTGCGCGACACTTGTAATTGTGGCCCAGTACACAAAAATATGGTCTGGTTTATTAGGAATAATTAACCGCACGTCTACCCCAGCTTTTGCAGCTATACGCAATGCATTGATATAACCTTTATCTGGTATAAAATACGGACTGTGCATATAAATTGATTCTTTGGCGTTCATGATCATTTTCATATAGCCAAACTCTATCTGATGCCAGTTATCACTTGGGGCACCAAGTGCAATTTGCATCGGCACATCTCCACCTTGATTTGCATTGTCTGGGAAATACTTATCATTATATTCCAATTGTTCACGGTGTGATTGAGAATTCCAATCGTGGATAAAACTGAGCTGTAACGCGTCAACGCCATCACCTTTAACTCTTAAATGTGTGTCACGCCAATAGCCAAATTTTTCATCTAAACCTAAATATTCATCACCAATATTAAATCCACCCACATAACCAGTCATACCATCAATCACTAAAATTTTACGGTGATTTCTATTGTTTAGTCTGAAATTTATTAATGGAATTTTAGCTTGGAAGAAAGCCTCTACTTGTCCACCAGCTTCTTGGAAGTTTTTGAATTTTGATTTATGTACCGTTTTAGAACCTACTGCATCGTAAAGTATTTTAACTTCCAATCCTTCTTCAGCCTTTTGTTGCAAAATATCGACAATTTCAGATCCCAACTTATCTAATTTCAAAACATAATACTCTAAATGAATATACGATTTCGCATTGCGTAAATCTTCTTTCATTTGGTCAAATAGCGCATGACCATCAGTATAAATGTCGACATTATTATCGTAACTTAAAAATGTTGGTTCTTTCGTTAGCAATGTATTTACAATATCTGCATGTTTTTTAACTAATCGGTTATCTGAATGATTAATCTTGTTGGTAGCATCTGATAACTGTGTTTTCATTCGTTCTTTCACGTCATCTATCTGATTATGGTGAAAGCCTTGTTCCCGTTTTTTCCGTACTGCTCGACCAAAGAATATATAAATAATAAAGCCTAAAATAGGTACTACAAATAGTAGAAATAACCATGCCCAAGTTGCTGTAGCATCTCTGCGATCTCTATCTAAGAATACAATAATAAAGGCAAGTGCTATATTAATAACAAAGAAAAACGCAAGTATACCTCGATAAATCGGGCTTACACTTGGATCAAAAATAAGTTGCATAATGACACCTCATCGTTTCTTTTAGATTTTAATGAAGACTACATAAGTCATCTATGTGACTATTAATGTAGCTCAACTTATCAAATCCAATTAATTTTAAAACTCATAGAAAAACAAAGCATGTTGTAAAATATCGTACAATATTTGAATGATACTGTCTATTGTTCTATTGTTTTTTCTATTGTTCGATTACGCCCTGCTTGTGAGCCGAATAATGTGATTAATAGTGCAGTGATTAATAAAATGCTTAATGAACCGATCCATTGACCTGTAACATCGTGTAATATACCAAATAATAAAGGACCTATAGCTGCAAAAAGATAACCCACAGATTGAGCCATACCAGATAACTTTGCTGACGTTTGACTATGTTCTGTTCTTAAACTAAAGAATGTATTAACAAGTCCAAACGCTAAGCCACTTGCAACACCAATTAAAATCGTAGCAATTAAAGCAAGTTGTGGTGAAAATAACATTATTGAAACACCCACCACAAAACATAAACCAGTGATAAAAGTTAATAAAAACTGTGATTTCATTTTGGTAGCAAATATAGGTGTAATAAATGTTAATGGGATGATGGAGATTTGCATAATTGATAAATACATCCCGGCTTCACTGATAGACATACCACTTTGAGATAAATATGCTGGCAGCCAATTGATTAGAGAATAAAAAATAAGTGACTGTCCGCCCATCAATATCGTTATTTGCCATGATAATGGCGACTTCCAAACATTGACACTCTCTTTTGGTAATGAGGCCGTTGTTTCTTCCTTATGCTTTAATTGAAACGCCCATATTATAATGGTAATCAATGTAATGACACCAATCGCACTAATAGCAATATTATAATTAAATGCTTTGACGACTGGCGCCGTTCCATATGATGATAATCCTCCAAACACGTTCATAACAACAGTATAATAGCCTGTCATCACACCTATATGTAATGGGAATTTCGCTTTGATCACTGCTGGCGCAAGTACATTACCAAAACCTATACCGACACCGATAAGAATGGTACCTATATATAACCACGAAACACCTGTGATAGAACGTACGATTACACCAATCAGTATTAGCCATAAAGCCACAAAAATTGTACGCTCTAATCCAAAGCGATAACTGGTTTTTGCTGCAAATAGCGAAATAATTGCGAATGCAATCAACGGGACGACTGTAATTACACTAACTGCACTGTTAGACATCGCCAAATCATTTTTTATATCAGGCAACGCAACTCCGATTGAAGTAATTGGCGCCCTTAGATTTGCACCCACTAATAAGACACCGATAAATAAAAGCCAATTAAACGGCTTTACTTTTCTATAATTTTCCATTTTGCTCACCTTACATCATAAATTTTCTAAACAACATTACATATGGTACAATATGTACGTTATAATGTAAATAGGAGCGATTCACGTGTATCATATTCAAAATATTATTGCAAAAAATTTAGCAACTTATCGTAGTAAACATCAGCTTAGTTTAGATAAAATGGCTAACCTAACTGGCGTTAGTAAAAACATGCTAAGTCAAATTGAAAAAGGCGCATCTAATCCAACAATTACAACATTATGGAAGATTGCCAATGGACTTCATTTACCTCTGTCACAACTGACATCAACAAGACAAGAACATATAAACTTCGTAGATGAATCTGACATTATTCCTATTGTTGAAGATAAAGTTAAGATCTTTCCGTATTTTCCTTACGATGATAGAAAGCATTTTGAAATGTTTAAAATGGAAATTCAACCAGGTGGTAAAATGATTTCTGATCCTCATCATATACAATCTGAAGAGTTTATCATTGTTAATTCAGGCACTTTAAATATTGAAGTCGAACAAACGTCTTATACAATTAGCAGTAACCAAGCTTTTCGTTTTAATAGTGATGTAGCTCATGGTTACTATAACCCAAATAATGAAGTTGTTATACTTACCGCCACAATACATTATCAAGTACAATAGCAATCGTAGTAAATTTGCACTCAACATTATTTAATAATCTCACTGCGACAAACAAAAGATAAATAAAAGCCATCATCAAAATGGTCATTAACCTTCTTAAAAATAACGCCAAATGAATACGGTGTGATGTTGTTGCCAAGGTATGACACATTCAACGCTGAACTATCACATACAATCCCAAACGGGGTAGAAATCAAATTTTATCAAATGATTTCTACCCCGCTTGTTTTTAGAAACATTTTATATATCGCGCTTTATTTAATATATAAAGATTTATTATTTTTTATATTATCTTGACGAAAAAAGTTATGTCATATATATTTGACACATCAGAAAGAAGTGATGATTTAAATTGAATAAAGTTAAATACTTTCGCAGTCAACAACAAATATCTCAACTTGCGCTTGCACGTTCCGTAGGCGTTTCACGACAAACGATTAATATGATTGAAAATGATAAATACAATCCATCATTAAATTTATGTATCAATATTGCACAATCATTAAATGTTACATTAAACGATTTATTTTGGGAGGATCATAACGATGAAGAAAAGAGATAAATGGTTATATCAAAACTTCGCCGGTTTAATTGATACACCTGATGAATATCAACGACATGAAATTGATAAAACATTAGCAAAAATTTCAATTATTGCTTTATATACGTTACTTGCCCTTGTTTATTTATCTATTTTCCTTGATATAGAGCGAGAATTTTTATCACCATTTACCGTTGGTGGTGCCCTGTTAATTATTATTCTATTCTGTAGAATGAGCATGAATCGTCTCGGTGCAGATGCTATTGAAATTGAAGTACATCAGCGACATACATATTATAAACTACTAAAAGAAACACGAAATAAAAGGATTATTTTCTTGGTTATAGCCCTAATTTATATGTTAGGGACTGCAACAATCACCGCACCACTACTTGCAGGAAATCCAATGAATTTTAGTTATTTATTAAATATAAGTACCTATATACCCTTTATATTGATTGTCATCTTTACAGTTAACAAAGATTCGCGCATAAAATTAATAGAATAGGAGGCCAATCATCTTGAATAATGAAAAAACACTTCGCTTAATTCCAAACTATAGATTTACTGATGAATATGAACGGCAAGTATTATTAAATCTCTATGCCAAACTATATGTCTGGATATTTTGGGGAACATTGATGATTTCCGCACTAGATTGTTTTATCTCTATGTATTTTCAACAAATACCATTTGTTAGTATCATTGCATTGATTGGATTGATGGTGGCTTCAATCATACTCACATGCGCACTTCACAATAAAAAAGTAGACCTATTTGATGTCGATTCTAAAGATGAATACCAAAAATATATCAAAAAAGCACGTAACGGCAGTATCCTATTTGCATTTATTATGTTTATAATTTTCAACATCAATAATTACCTTATTCCCTTTGTGACACACCAAGAACTTCCTAAAATCACAGCTTTAAGTTCTCAAATCCCAACGACTGCAACCATTGCCATGATTACAGGATTAATCATATATATGATAGCCAAATCCAAAATCATTCGTACTTATAAAAAATGAAGGCCTAATTTTATGTTGAAAGCAGCGTGAAAAATGCTGCTTTCAATTTTTAGTTATTTTAATAGATAAAGTACGACGTGCCATTTAAAATAAAAAATGCAAATCCATTCGAAAGTACAGCCCTCAAGTTATCGCAGTAAATAGCAATGCAACTTGAGGTGCTATCTTCAAAAATGAAAATGCATTTATTTTAATTATATACTGTTATACCTTAATAAACATCTTTTTATGTTTGAACAGATTAAGATACATGTGCGTGAATATTTCTATTCCAATTGCAGTTTAAGTTATTGTGGATATGTGTAACTTAAATCCCAACCGATATCATATTTATCAATCAACTTGGCATATTTCGCTCCCCAAAACATAGTATCTAGCTCCATTTGAACATTGCCTTCATCTTTCAATTGTTCATAAGCTTCTTCGACTGCCGCTTCACTATCAAATTCTAAAACAATATATACATTTCTATCTTGTAGCATTGTATCATCATCTTTGGGTATATCTGACAGCATGAATAAGTTACCATCAACTTCTAATTGGGCATGAATGATACGATTAGGATCATCTGCAACACTTTCATTCGCTTCACCGTATGTCATTGTATCTTTAATCTCTCCGTTCAACACCTTACTATAAAATGCCAAAGCGTCTTTACATTGACCGTTAAAAAACAAATACGGCACTGTCGATTTCAACATAATATCCCCTCTTTTTAAATATCGTTTTCTATTATCAAACATACCCTTTTAACATAATTTTAGACAATTCAAGTTTGATATCTAGATTTGAATCACACATACGTAATTACAATTTTTCATCTTTATAAAAACTTTTCAATATAAAATGCTGATTCTTCAATTGATTTGAATTCTGTATTAATAACTGTAGCATTTAATTTAGCAAATATTTCTTCGGCATACATTAGTTCTTCTTTAATTCTATCGACACTATTATAATCTGTAGGTCCATGTAAACCTAATACTTTCACGCGTTCAGTACGAATATTTAAGATATAGGTAGGACTCGCAGTCAAACCAAATACCTTTAAATTTTTATTTCTAAAAACCTCATCTGGAATATCCACTTCTGGAACTAAAGGGATATTAGCGATTTTATAACCTTTGTTTGCTAAATACATACTTAAAGGCGTCTTTGACGTTCGTGAAACACCTAAAATCAAAGCATCAGCTTCTCCTATATCCGTAAAATGTTTACCGTCATCATATTTTACAGAATATTCCATTGCCTCAATTCTTTTAAAATAGTTGTCATCTAACTTGCGCAAAGCACCACTTTCTAAGATGGGTGAACAATTCGTATGTTCTTGAATAATACTAATTAAATCAGACATATAATCAACATATGGAATTTGTTGCGCTTGAGCATATGCCTGACCTTTTATGTTAAATTCTGGATTAACTAAAGTCGTTATAACGACTGCACCACGCGCCTTAGCCAAAGAAAGCACATTGAGTAATTCATCTTGATTTTTGATAAAAGGAAATTTTTTAATTTCTATACGCGTGACATCTGGAAATTGTGTTAAGGTCGCATGAATCATTCGCTGTGCTGTCTCACCTATAGAATCAGATACAACGAATAGCGTTAACTGTGGTCTATCATTATCATTTAACACGTAATCTACCGCCTTCGACTTCACTTTGAGCCGTTGATAATAAGGCTCCTGGCACTCTAAATGGAGAACATGATACATAATCCAAATCTAGTTGATTAAAGTATTGAATTGATTTGTGGTCACCGCCTAATTCTCCACATACGCCAATTTTTATCGTTGGATTTGTGGCTTTTGCTTGCTCTGTCGCTTGCTTAATTAATTGTCCAACGCCATCTATATCAAGTGTTTGGAATGGGTCTATTGTTAATATGCCTTGCTCTGAATAAGCGCTAATAAATTTACCAGCATCATCACGTGAGAAACCAAACGTTAATTGTGTTAAATCATTTGTGCCAAAACTAAAGAAATCACATTCTCGTGCTAAATCTCCAGCGATTAGACATGCTCTTGGTGTTTCAATCATCGTTCCAATCATATAGTGAACACTTACTCCCATTTCAGCTTGTAAAGCTTCAATGCATTCAACAACTTGTGTCTTTAAAGTTGTGAATTCTGAAACAGTTGATACGAGCGGAATCATAATCTCAGGTTGACAATCAATGCCCTGTTTTTTAAGTTTCAATGCACTTTCCATAATAGCTTCTGCTTGCATAATATAAAGTTCAGGGTAAGTAATCGCCAAGCGACACCCACGATGCCCTAACATTGGATTAACTTCATTTAAACTTTCCATATAATGGTCTAACTCTGCAACAGACACGTTGAGTTGGCTTGCCACACTATTTTTTTCCTCTGTTGAGTTAGGTAAAAATTCATGTAAAGGTGGATCTAATAAACGGATAATCGTCGGACGTTCTCCAGATAACTTTAATATCGTTTCAAAATCTTCTTTTTGATATTGTTTAATTTTATTTAAAGCATTCACTCTTTTATCTTGTGTATCAGATAAAATGAAACGTCTCATTTCAATCAAACGTTCAGGGCCAAAAAACATATGCTCAGTACGAACTAAACCAATACCTTTCGCACCAAATTGGTAGCCAGCTTGAATATCTTGTGATGTTTCTGCATTCATGCGAACATCTAATCTTGCAATTTCTTCTGACCATTGCATAAATTGTTCAAAAGCCTTACTTCTCTCAGCTTTAATCGTTTCAACTTCTCCTAAATAAATATCACCTTTAGCGCCATCAACTGAGATAATGTCCCCTTCGTTTAATGTTCCGTTAGGATATGTTACTTTTTTATCCTTAACATTAATTTCAACGTCTGAACATCCTGTCACACAACATTTACCCATTCCTCTAGCTACAACTGCAGCATGGGAAGTCATACCACCATGTGTGGTAACTATCGCTTCACTTGCAACCATACCTTCAATATCTTCAGGTGAGGTTTCAGGTCTCATCAATATTACTTTATATCCCTGTTCAGCTTTGAATTTTGCAGTTTCAGCAGAAAACACGATTTCACCACTCGCTGCACCCGGACTAGCAGGAAGTCCCATTTTCGAAACAGCTGTAGCTCTCTCAAGTGCTTTATCATCAAAATTAGGATGTAATAATTGCTCAATTGATTTTACTTCTACATTCATAACTGCTTCATTTTTTGAAATAATACCTTCTTCGACTAAATCTACTGCAATATGAATGGCTGCATTAGCAGTTCGTTTACCACTGCGCGTTTGTAAGACATATAGTTGCTCATTTTCAATAGTAAATTCAATATCTTGCATATCTTTATAGTGTTTTTCTAATTGTTGAGAAACTTCTAAAAACTGTTGATGAACATGAGGCATTTGTGCTTTTAATGTGCTGATATCTTTTGGCGTTCTAATACCAGCGACAACATCTTCTCCTTGAGCATTCAACAAATATTCACCAAACAATTTTGCTTCACCAGTTACTGGATTACGCGTAAATGCAACACCTGTCCCACTTTGTGCACCACTATTACCAAAAACCATCTCCTGAATATTAACTGCAGTGCCAATATCGTGTGGTATTTCATTTAATTGACGATATACACGTGCGCGATCATTGTCCCATGATTTAAAAACTGCTTCAATTGCTTCTGTTAATTGTACAATTGGCTCCTGTGGGAATGGTTTATAAACTTCTTCCAAATAAACACTTTTAAAATGATCACATATTTCTTCTAAACCTTCAGCTGGAATATCTGCATCATTTTGGTAATTGTGTTGTGCTTTATATTGATTAAAATATGTATCGAATGAAGTCATCGGTATGCCGTATACGACTTCGCCAAACATTTGTAATAATCTACGGTAACAGTCATATGCAAAACGTGCATCATCTGTTTTTTCTGCTAATGTTTTAACATTAAAATCATTCAACCCCAAGTTTAAAATGGTATCCATCATGCCTGGCATGGAAATTTTTGCGCCACTTCTTACAGAAACTAATAATAAGGATTCTTTAGAAGAAAATGATTTTTGAGTGCGTTGTGAAAATGCTTCTAATTGTTCATGTAATTGTCCAACTAATTCATCTGAAAGGTGAGCGCCTTGTTTTAAATACTCAATACACGCCTTTGTAGTAAGCGTAAAACCGTCCGGCACAGGTAACCCTAACCGTTTCATTTCAGCTAAATTAGCTCCCTTACCTCCTAATAAATCTTTCATGGCTTTATTGCCTTCATCAAATGCATAAATATATTTTGTCATACTGATTCACCTCAAATTTTTAATATGTCATACTAATTATTATAGAGTATGTCATATTACTTTATAAAAAACAACCAAAATTTTAACGGTTGCTCTTTATCATTCACTTTCGTAACCTACTGAGCTAAAAAAAGCATATAAAAAGCCTTAAGCAACACGAGTTCATCGTATTGCTTAAGACTTTTTATTTTTTATCGTATGACATAATTAAAATATTAAAATGATTATCCGTTTAGACTGCTATTATTTTTAAAATTTGTATGTCGTTGCATGCTAGCAGCTCATCTATTACATGTATGATTGATCTTTGATTGCTTCAAAGTGTTTTTTTATGTGTCTAACCTTTTTATTATTCTTACTAAACTTTCTAATGAAGTGATTTTATTGCTTTCGTCGCTAACACCATATTGCAATCTGTAATTTAACAGCATCAGAGTATTTTTTTGGGTTTAATCCTGTTTCTTTTTCACATTTTTCTAACCTATACAATAAAGTATTTCTATGGATATACAATTTTTTAGCAGTTTGCGTTATATTTAAATCATTTTCAAAGAAACTTTTTAGTGTATCGATACTCTGTTGACCCACATCACTTAATATTCTTTTTTTAAATCGTTCTCTTATGTTCTTATCAATTTGATATAAAAGTGTTTTTTCTTCTATATCTTCAAATGAGGTTACAACCTTTTCATTTTCAGCCAACATAAACACTAACTCACACTCTTCATATGCATTTTTAAAATCTTTTAATCTTTTAAACATAAGACTTGAAGCCATTTGAACGTTAAGCTCTAAGTTTTGAAATATTTGATATATATGATTGATTTTATTATCTAAAGCTTGCACTGACTGAGCAGTAGCAAGAATAACAATACGGTTATAATTCGTAAATGCAATTGTAAATGAACGGGCGTCTATCCTACTCGTTAATGAACGTACAATGCTATTTCTAGAAAAAATCTGCTTTTCAATATCGATAATAATACATTTTCTATAGGTTAATAAATCGATATTGAGTTGTTTCATTAAATATTGAATAAAGGATTTTGATGATTCACTTTTTAACAACTCCTCTATAAATAATTCTTGACTCCGTATTTGCCCTTCCAATTCATATGTAAAATAATTCTGATAAAGTAACAATTCTGTAGACATTTTAACTAAATCTGCTACATGTGTAATTTGACTAGGATTACCTGTAATACCGATAACACCTACTATATTATCTTGAAAAATAATAGGTAAGTTAATACCTGCCTGCGTACCTTTAAGATGTAAACTGTCTTTCTGGTTAATTACCACGGTTTTTTCTTGTTTCAACACTTCTATAGCACCTTCGTGTAGCGTACCGATACGTCTTTTATCGAAAGACGCAATAATTACTCCATTAAAATTCATAATATTAATGTTAGTTTTGGTTCTTTTAGCTGTTTCATTAACGATTAACGTTGCCATTTCTTCAGTCAATATATCCATTTATCTCACCACTTGTTATTTATATACAAATTTAAAATATTATTTTTGTATAGTTTAACCCTTTTTCCAAAATAGTAAAATCGTTAAACTTAGAACAATACATTTTAGAAAACGCTTTCTTATAAAGGAGAAATTCACAATGGAAATCATATTAGCACCTGATTCATTTAAAGGAAGTATGAAGGCAAGCGAAGTAACCAAGTATATGAAAGATTCTATATTAGAAGTTTTCCCTGAATCTACCATTCATGATTTACCCATCGGTGATGGTGGCGAAGGAACAATGGAAGCATTAATAAATGCAACAAATGGTTCGTTTACTACAGTCAGTGTAACCGGACCACTTGGTGACAAAGTAACAGCTCAATACGGTATTTTAGATAATCATACTTGTGTCATTGAAATGGCAGAAGCTTCAGGATTAAAGCATTTAGATCAAGACGAATTAAACCCTTTATATACGACAACGTATGGTACAGGCGAATTAATTTTACATGCTTTGAATCACGGATATCAAAATTTCATCCTGGCGATTGGTGGTTCAGCTACAAATGACGCTGGCGCAGGTATGTTGCAAGCTTTAGGAGCAGATTTAAAGAATAACCAAAATCATTCAATACATTTTGGAGGTGGAGAACTACAAAATTTAGCTCAAATTGACTTATCGAATTTTGATCCTCGAATCGCTTATTGTAATTTTATTATAGCGACTGATGTTCAAAATCCATTAGTAGGACCTAATGGCGCATCATTTATTTTTGGGAAACAAAAAGGTGCATCTGCACAAAATATGCATCAACTCGATGATAACCTCACTCATTGGGCTAATCTAGTTGAACACACTACAGGCATAAGGCTACACGATTTACCTGGTGCTGGCGCAGCAGGTGGTTTAGGAGGTGCTTTCAAAGCATTTTTCCCAAGTTACTTTAAAGAAGGTATCCAGGTAGTTATGGAATATATACAATTTGAGAAATACTTAAAGCAAGCAGACTTAATCCTTACTGGAGAAGGAAAAATCGATCAGCAATCTTTTTATGGTAAAGCACCAATTGGCATTGCAAAATGTGCTAAAAAGTATAATGTACCAGTTATTTTTATAGGAGGATCAGTAGAAGTAGATGAAAAAGACTTAAAAGACAGTGGTATACTCAGCGCATTTAGTTTAAGTAATGGACCTATGTCATTAGAAGAAACATTTTCAAAGTCGGAAAAATTGATAAAACAAACAACCAAGAATATTGTAAAAACATTTTTCCATAACCAATAACATATTAAGGGGATGTTAGTTATGAGAATTAAAGATACAATAGAAAAAATTCCTGGAGGATTGATGGTAGTCCCGTTGCTTTTAGGCGCTACAATAAACACCGTTGACCAATTACATTTAACTCCTATAATGAACCTACTTAAGTCACTGGGCGCACCTAAAACTGAACAAGGATATTACGAAATGCTTCAAATTGGGGGTTTTTCACAAGAACTATTCAAAGATAGTGCTCTTGTCTTAATTGCACTTTTTATATTTTGTGTAGGAAGTCAAATGAATTTAAAAATTGGCGGTAAGGCCTTAAAAAAAGGTATGCTATTAACAACAACGAAATATTTTTCTGGGTTAGCAGTAGGACTCCTATTAGGCTCATTATTTGATCCTTGGAGTGGACTATTCGGTTTGTCTACAATTGCTGTCATCGCAGCAATGACAAATAGTAATAGTGGCATGTATGCTGCTTTAACAAGTACTTATGGGAATCGTTCAGATGTTGGTGGCCTGTCCATACTTGCTATTAATGATGGACCATTGTTAACTTTGATTTCGTTGGGATTTATTGGTACAAGCTTTCCAATCATTTCATTTATTTCTGTGCTTTTACCTTTAAGTATAGGCATGATATTAGGCAATCTTGACCCTAAAATATCAGAGTTTTTACGTCCAGGTGAAACCATACTCATCCCCTTTTTCGCCTTTTCTTTAGGTGCTGGTATGAATTTAGCTGAATTCTTTAATTTTTCCGTATTATCAGGAGGCTTAACGTTAGCAGTATTAACCTTTATTTGTACCGCATTTACTGGTATCATTGCCTTTAAAATATTTAAAGAAAAGAGTGTAATTGCACCAATTTCTGAATCATCTACAGCAGGTAACGCAGTATCTACACCTGCTGCAGTAGTTGCTGCTGCTTCTACGGCGCTCGCAAATGGTAATCTGAGTCAAAGTGAGTATGCTATGATTGAGAAAGTAGCACCTATCGCCACAGCACAAATTTCAATTTCGGCTATTACTACAGCAATATTATGTCCAATAGCAGTCATATTGATTGATAGGTATCAAAAAAGTAAAGGAATATATGGAACAAAGGAATATGTTACTCAATCGACCCAAACACATTCTAATGCGGAAATAAAATCACATTTTTATGAAAGCGCTTCATATAAGGAGGAAGATCGACCTTGAATACAGAAATATTATATGGAAAGTCAAACCTTAATATAGAATTACCTGAAAACTGCGTCTTAATAGAGCCAACACCTATACCTGCACTCGAAAATGATAAACAAGCCATACGTGATGCATTAAAGAATCCTATAAATTCGGATCCGCTGGAAGATTTAGTAAAATCCAATCAGACTGTTTCAATCGTTATTAGTGATATCACGCGCCCTACACCCAATCATATACTTGTACCTCTTATTATAGAATGCCTTGCACATGTACCTTTAGAAAATATTGTTATCATTAATGGTACTGGTACACATCGAGATCAAACTAAAGATGAATTGATACAAATGTTAGGTGAAGATATCGTAAACAATATTAGAATTGTACATAATCATTGTAATGATAAGCAAACTTTAAAAAAAGTTGGCCATAGTAAATATGGCTGTGATGTTTATTTAAACAAAGATTATGTAGATTCTGATTTCAAAATTGTAACTGGCTTTATAGAACCACATTTCTTTGCTGGATTTTCAGGAGGACCAAAAGGAATCATGCCTGGTATTGCAGGTATAGAAACGATTATGACATTTCACAATGCCAAAATGATCGGTGATATTCGTTCTACTTGGGGGAATATGACAGACAATCCAGTACAAGATATGACTCGAGAAATTAATGCCATGTGCAAACCTGACTTTATGCTCAATGTAACATTGAACAAAGAAAAAGAAATTACAGAAGTCTTTGCTGGAGAACTGTATAAAGCACATGATTTGGGATGTGCTTATGCTAAAAAACACGCTATGTTCAAATGTGACCATCGCTTTGACGTCGTTATCGCATCTAATTCTGGTTATCCACTTGACCAAAATTTATATCAAACAGTTAAAGGAATGAGTGCTGCTCATAAAGTGGTTAAAGAAGGCGGCAGTATTATCATGTTATCTGAATGCAGCGATGGTTTTCCAAATCATGGTAATTATGCAGAAATACTGAAAATGGCAGACACCCCAGAAGCACTTGTCAAAATGATTAATGATCCAAACTTCGCCATGCTAGATCAGTGGCAAGTTCAAAAACAAGCTGTGATTCAAACTTTTGCCAATGTGTATTTATATTCCAAATTAACTGATCAACAAGCAAAAGATGCTATGTTACATCCTGTTTCAAATATTGAAGCAACATTAAAAACTTTAGAACGACAATATGGGAAAGACATGACTATTGGCGTTATGCCACTCGGCCCACTTACCATACCGTATGTAGAATCATAATTTTCAATACGTCCAAAAATATTTAAGGAGGAAATTTAAATGATGACTAAATTACAGAATAAAGAATTTAAACTTGAAATGCTTTTAAAAGAAATGGAGACAGTAGTTATTGCTTTTTCAGGCGGTGTCGATAGTAGCTTAGTTCTGAAAAAAGCAATTGATGTATTAGGTACCAATAATGTAAAAGCAGTGATAGTTAAATCAGAACTATTTAGAAACGAAGAATTTAATCAGGCTATAGAACTTGGAAACACGTTAAATGCAGATATCGTAGAGACGGAAATAGCAGAATTAAAAGACCCACACATCATAAAAAACACACCCGACAGTTGGTATTACAGCAAATGTTTATTATACGCAAAACTAGAAGCGTTAAGAAAAACATTTGGATTCAATTATGTGTTAGACGGCATGATTATGGACGATATTTCAGATTTCCGACCAGGTCTTAAAGCGAGATCTGAATACGGGGTGAGAAGCGTTTTACAAGAAGTTGAACTTTATAAAGATGAAGTACGAGAACTAAGCAAATCAAATGGCTTACCGGTTTGGGATAAGCCTGCACTTTGTAGCTTAGCTTCTCGTATCCCTTATGGTGAACCACTTAGTTTCAACAAAGTTAATAAAGTTAATGAAGCTGAAAAATTCATTTTAGATTTAGATATTAATAACGTGAGAGTACGTTATCACGACAACATAGCACGTATCGAAGTTGATGAAACAGATATTGTTACGATGATTCAACATAAAGACCAAATTTCACTACGACTTAAAGAGCTTGGCTTTGACTATGTCACAATTGATTTAGAAGGCTATCGTACTGGTAGTATGAATGAGGTCATACAATCTTAATTTTAACGCTATAGTATAAAGGTGGTTTAACTATGACAGATAAATATGATTCCATCGAATCATTATTGCAAGCAGTAAAATCAGATCAATTATCAATATCTGAGGCTAAATCAGAATTAAGTCAATATGATGAATTAGGTTTTGCAAAAATCGACCTACATCGTAGAAAGCGACAAGGATTCCCAGAAGTAATATTTGGAGAAGGTAAAACTGAGCAACAACTAGTGAAAATCATTCACTCATTAATATTACACGAAGAAACAATTTTAATTACTCGTGTTAATAATGAAAAAGCCCATTTTATTTGTGAAACATATCCTCAATTGGTACATCATGCAACAGCACAAATCGTTTGTACATCTTTAGAGCATATTACCAAGACACAACGTCAAGCTGCTATTATTTGTGCAGGTACGTCTGACCTTCCTGTAGCGGAAGAAGCTGCTATAACAGCAGAAGTAATGGGAATCTCAGTAAAGAGATTTTACGATGTTGGAGTTTCTGGTATCCACCGTCTTTTCGCTCATATTGATGATATTCGCAATTGCAATGTATCTGTAGTAATAGCTGGCATGGAAGGCGCGTTAGCAAGTGTAGTTGCTGGCTTGGTTGACCATCCTGTCTATGCCGTACCAACAAGTATTGGTTATGGTGCAAATCTAGATGGTATCACTACATTATTATCAATGATCAATTCATGTGCACCTGGTTCTAGTGTACTTAATATTGATAATGGCTTTGGCGGTGGTTATAACGCTGCTATGATTGTCAATATGTTGGAACAACATTAAGGGATGGAGTGAATGATATGACGAATACAATATATTTAGATTGCCATGCGGGTATTGCAGGTGACATGTTGCTATCTTCTCTAGTAGACTTAGGTGCAAATATAGCTTACATTGAATCTCATTTACAAAAGTTGCCACTTAATGATTTTAAATTGCACTTTTCTAATCAAACCAAGCAAGGTATTCAAGCCAAACAACTAGATATTGATTTTAGTGAAACAACACACCATAGAACAGCTTCTGATATTACAAAAATGATACAGGATAGTGATTTACCCGCAAGAGTTAAAGTACGAAGCCAAAAAGTCTTTGATACGATTGCTCACGCAGAAGCTAAAATTCATGGGATGTCCGTTGAAGAAGTACATTTTCATGAAGTAGGCGCTATGGATTCCATTATCGATATTATCGGCGGTTGCCTTGCTTTAGAAAATTTGAAAATTGATGAGTTACACGCTTCCCCAATTCCAACAGGTGGAGGTAAAATAAATATCGCTCATGGATTATATCCTGTGCCTGCACCAGCAACGGCAGAAATTTTAAAAGGTATACCGCTTGCTTCTTTTGATATTAATAGCGAATTAACGACGCCAACCGGAGCAGCTTTTATTAAAGCATTAGCATCTAAAATTGGTCCTTTACCTTCTGTCACAATAGAAGAAATTGGTTATGGAAGTGGCACCAAAGACTTTGATTTTCCAAACATTTTAAGAGCAATTCAATTTAAAACTAAAGACAATACACCAACACAAGTCCAAGTAATAGAAAGTCAGATAGATGACATGTCTGCTGAGATGTTAAGTTACTTTCTTGAACAAGTTTTAGAAGATGGTGCATTAGATGCATACTTCACACCTATCACCATGAAAAAAAGCAGACCAGCCACTCAAATCACAGTCATTTGTAAATTAGAAAATGCACAATTTTTCGAAGACTATGTTTTAAAAAATACATCTACATTAGGAATTAGAAGTTACACGGTTAATCGTAAAGTACTCCATAGACAATTCGAAACAATTCATACAAATTATGGAGCGATTTTAGTAAAAACAGCCATGTTAAATGGAAAAATAATTAAGGCAAAACCAGAATTTGAAGATGTGCGAAACACTGCAATTCAAGCAAATAAACCATTCTTACATGTATACAATCATATTAATCAAGAGATTCAAAAACATATACAATTTGACTGAATTTCTTAAACCTTATGCCACATAAGTACTAATAGAATAAGCCTATAACTGAAATTTATAGAATTTCAGTTATAGGCTTACTTCATCTTAGTAGTTAATATGTTTAATTACTTTTAGCGTTTTCTGGCTTTTGAGCATCCGGATTGGTGTATTTTGATGGATTGTAATCGGCGCCTTTCGTATAGTCAGCAGAAGCATCCCATAATAAAAATTCATGAATATTATGATCTTTTAACGCTTGTACTTGTGCAGTTACTTCCGCTTTGTCATAGGATTTATACTGCCCTTCTCCTAAATAAGAGGCTGTAAAATCTTGAAGCCATGGACGAGATTTAACCTTTTTAGGGTCGATACCTTGCAGTGCTTCTTTTTCTTTATCAAGATAACGATCCACTGTTTTATATGGTTCTGTATCTGGCGCTTCTAATCCAAAATCTCCTGGGCTCCAATGAGAAGGATAAATCATCGATGAAATGACATCTACATTTTTGGCGATTTTAGGGAAGCTTTGCCCAATACCTGGTGTTTCTTTAACCGTAGCTGCGTAACCAAAAACATCCGCAGATGTTTGAACATCATATGATTTTAAATCTTTACGTGCAGTTTTCAAAAAATTAGTAATCGTATCTACACGTTGCTCAACATGGTTTAAATCACTATTTTTATACTTTCCATTTGAATATTGTAGTGATTTATCTTTGTTTTCAAATCCTTCAGGAAATCGAACATAGTCAAATTGAACTTCTTTAAATCCTGCTTTAGCCGCTTCTTTTGCAACTGCAATATTATATTTCCATACTTTATCATTAAAAGGATTTAAAAAACTATCCCCACCTTCACTTTCCCAAACATTACCATCAGACGTTTTAAATGACCAATCAGGTTTTTCTTCAGACAATCTAGAATCTTTAAATGTAACAATACGTGCAATTGGATAAATATTGTTTTTTTCCATTGCTTTTATGACTTTTTTTACGTCAACACGATTCACTGTATTGCTGCTAATCAATTTATTGTCACTTTTAAAGTCCATCGTTATATTTCCTTCATCATCTTTAACGTCAATTACCATGGCATTTAATTCAGTTTCATTTATAAATTGTATAAGTTCTTCAAAATTTTCCCCTTTTGCTGAATCCGGTGTTACATAGATACCTTTCACACCATCTTTTGGATAATCAACATCACTATATGTATGCTTTTTTGATTTGTTTGAACTTTCTTTACCTTCATTTGTTTCTTTCTCATTGTTAGAACCACTGTTACAAGCTGACATCATTAATACGGTCACAAATAATATCACTATAAATTTCCATACCTTCATTGAATTATCTCCCTCTCCCTTAATCAATTCAAAGACAAAAACATTTAAATCACAAATAAGTATTACACTACACATATTATATCATTTTAATATTTTAAACAATGTAAATTCCGAACTTTTATTTATAAAAAAAGACAGAAATAGTTATCAATTACAGGATTGACGACTTATTTCTGTCTTTTAAGCTATTATTTTTAATATTATCAATTCAGCTGTGCTCAACTTTTACTTAATTGAAGGCCCAATACTTAAATTGGCACTCGCTAATGCTTGCTCTAACACATCTAGTACATGAATACTATGCTCTAATTGTCTTGTTGCAAATATAATGTTTTGTTCCCGAATTACTTTTTCAATTTTCACAAATTCTTCGTACATTCGATGCTTGTGTGCGTTCACCTGATAATACTGTGTACCACCAGTGTGATATTTTAATTCGAATGCATTCAACTCATTTGTAGGACCTTTAAGATTGATTGTTGCTTTATCTCCTTGAATATAAGATTGATTATCAGAACTAGAATCTTTAGCCCCAATACAAACTACTTTCATCTCTTCATATTCTAATTGTAAGATACCAGAAGTATCTATATTTTTTTCAATATTTGCAAAGTATGTCACTTTATTAGGTTTACCAAATAAGCCTACTGCTAAATGAACATTGTAAACATTAATATCCATTAATGCACCGCCACCCTTACTCGGATCAAATGCGGGTTGAATAATGTCATTTTTAAAATCATCAAATCTTGAGGAATACTGTGAATAGTTGAACTGAGCAATTTTGCAATTTCCAATTTCTGGTATACTTTGCTTAAGTACATCATAATTACTTAAATACAAATTGGTAATCGCTTCAATAATAATCACCTTTTGTTGCTCTGCTAAATCTTTAAGTATGATAAGCTCCTCTGTGGTTAATGTAAAAGGTTTTTCACAAATCACATGCTTATTTTTTGCTATAGCTTTACGTGCGTAATCAAAATGAAGATGATTGGGAACAGCCAAATAAACAGTGTCTATCTTTTCATCTTCTATAAACGCTTGAAAATCTTCAAAGACTTGCTTAATATCAAATTGCTTTTGCAATTGAGCTACATTCTCAGGATTACGTCCAGTAGTCACTATGCTTTGTATATGAATTTCTGGTATCTCTGACATCACTGGCAATGCTTCTTTTACAATTTTTCCGGCTCCAACTATACCTATATTCATAAATTTCCCCTTTTTTATCATAAAAATTTATTGTCTATAATGAAATATCTACAATTTTTGAATCATAAAATTAAATCATCTATAACGATATTAATGGCTGTGGCATTTACCTGTCCAACCTTATAAAACATAATACGTCACAGTTTATTTGTTCATTTCATCATCTTTTCTATCGTTACATTTGAATATTTCACGACAATTTTATATGTTTAGCTAACAACTCTTTAATCCTTTTTTGTGCTATTTCCCAAGAAATAACTGCTCGTATATAAGTCATGTACTGCTACATTGCTTTCAGCTAATGTTTCCTTTTAGTATTAACTTAAAATTAAATCAACAAGTTCTTCTGCTGACGTTTTACCGAAATAGTAAGGAATATCCATTTTACTTAAAGCATCAAACAAATCTGCTTTAACAACTCGAACACCGATAAGTTGCTTTTCAACTTCTCTAATATCACCTTGACAAAAAAAATCACCATAAATACGACATGCCTTGATGCGACCATGTTCAACAGCTAGTGTAATATCAATGGTACCTGCCGCTAATTTCGCATCTCTATTATATTCATAGCGCGGGGAACGTCCATAGTTCCATTCCCAATTCTTATATTTATTTGTCACCATTTCATCTATCGCACGCCAGTCCGCTTCACTTAATTCATAACGTTTAACGTCATTGATATCGTCTAAGCCCAATAATTGTTTAATCATTAAGTCTTTAAACTCATGTATTGTAATATTTTGATATTCATTTGCTAAATGTTCGCGAATAGCTCCAACTCTCGATCTAACAGATTTAATTCCTTTAGATTCAATTTTTTTACGATTCGGCTTTAAAACTTTAATCATTGCTTCGTAATCAACATCTAATAAAAGTGAGTAACCTCCATAGATACGTCCATTGATTAAAGTCATAGCAGCGCCAGAAATTTTCTTTCCATTAATCTCTAAATCATTACGTCCACTTTGAATGACTTCGGTAGCACCTAAATTATGTAACGCCTTAATTGCTGGCTCATAAAACTTTTGAAAATCACCATATATCGAATGATCATTCTGTAAAAGACAGCACATATTCACAGCACCACGATCCACATAAACTGCGCCACCTCCTGTTTCACGACGCATCACTTGTATACCATGTTCATCTACATAATCTTGGTTAATCTCTACTGCTGTGTTTTGAAAACGACCTATTTCCACTTTTGGATCACAATAATAAGGTAATAAAATATCATCATCTAAAAATATATTTTGACTAACATAGACTTGCATTGCAGTATTAACTGCACCATCTGTTATATATTCACCGTTACGAATCGGTTCAATTAAATACATAGTTTTCTCCTACTTTGTTAATTTATTATTTGCTTCTAAAATTAATGTCGAAATATCGTCCGTTAAATGTATCGTTCTTTCGCGTATGTTTTGAGGAATTCTATATGCTTTTTTATTTAATGTCATAAATAATGCATCAGGATTTTGCCTTGTCATACGTTGAAAAGGATGCTTCACAAATTGCGGTGTAGTATAGCCAATACCAATTTCTAAATATAAGACTTTGCCTGTCTTATGATTTTCAAGAAACTGATTGTAACGAGATAATTGTGCCTCAAAATCTGCATCTTCTACCATACCGACTTGTGCTTTTCGCTTATTAATTTCCATAGGTGCATCACACTTAGGGCAGTGTGGCACGAGTTCACGCGGTACTTCCATATTTGATTGCGCTTGAATCATTTGACGGATTGCCTCATCGTCTCGGTAGGTTTGGGGATGACAATGTTGACTACACTGCCATAGGATATATTCACCTTGAATATGAAACACTTTGTTCAAATCATATCCTGCTACTGCAAACGCATTATCTGCATTAGTAGTAATAATATGATGCGCTTTGTTTTTTAGTATTTCTTTTAGCGCAACATAAGATGCACCTACTGGTTGATCTAAATAATTCAATGCAACAAATCTACTTTGAAATGCCCAGTATTCTTGCCAACTTTCAAATGTATGCAGACTTGCTTGTAACATATCAAAAAATCCGTATTTTTCTATGAAATCCGGAAAATTTTGAGTAAATCTTTTTCCTATATACGTAAACCCATCTGATGCAGACATACCTGCCCCTATGCCAACAACTATTGCATCCGCTTCATCTATAGCTTGTGCTAATACGTCAGATTGGCAACTTTGATTTGCTGACATGACACGCCATGTTGGTTCAGTCATAACGTTTTAGCTCCTCCTTGTATAATTGTGCATCGGTATCAGTGAACACATTAAAAACTATCTTTATATCATCCAAATGATACTCTTTTTTATAATTTAATACGGTGTTAATGGCTATTTTTGCAGCTTCTGCTTGTGGGAAGCCAAACACACCTGTAGAAATACAGCAAAACGCTATACTTTTTAGTGAATGTTGTTTTGCAATTTCTAAACAACTTCGATATGCGCGCGCCAACAAATCTTTATTCATCTCAGATACTGGCAATTTGCGAACTTGCGGCCCTACTGTATGAATTACATATTGGGCTGGCAAATTATATCCTGATGTTATTTTAGCTTTTCCTATACCTTCTTTTTTCCCTTGTGCTTCCATGATTTCATGACATGCCAAACGTAGCTGTACCCCGGCTTTAGTATGAATGATATTATCAATACAATTATGATTGGCTTCAAAACAACCTAGTAATTGACTGTTTGCTGCATTCACAATCCCATCTACTTTGAGTTGAGTGATATCTCCTTGCCATAAAAATACATCGTCACCAATCATTGGCGACAATGTATCAATATGCGTAACATGTTGACGATTCATCGCTCGTAAATATGCATCTTGCACGTCTAAATAAGTGTCAGCAATGGGTTGGGGTGCTCTTACATTTGTTAGCCCTCTATACATTTCCCAACGCGTTGGTTCATCTTCTGGCAAATTTAAAGTTGCTTCACCGTGTGCTTCACGCCATAAATATTCAATTAAATAAGCTAAGCGTTCTTGTTGTTGCATATATTATGCCTCTGGTAGAGCGTTAAATGCTGCTTCATCAACATTTTCTAATTTAACTAACCAGTTCTCTTCAGGTTTTTCTGAATTCAAAATTGTTGGTTCATCTTCTGCTTTTGTATTTCGTTCTACAATTGTACCAGCTAATGGAGATTGAACATCTAAGACTGTTTTAGAAGCTTCAATACTTACGATTTCATCATCTACTTTTACTTCATCGTCCCCTATAAATTCCACGTAACCAACGGTACCTATATCGTCTTGTAACTCTGGTGTCATACTATAAACATATTGTGCTCCTACTTTTTCTACCCATAAATAATTCGCTAATTTTTTCATCATAAATACTTCCCTTCATTAATATTTTATAAATATATTTCTGCAAGCAATTCAACAGCTCGACAACGTGCTTCAATACTCGGTATCAAAGGTACCACCATGACTTCATCTGCATTAAAATCTTGAATCATACGATCGATTTGTGGCTTCGCACTTTCTTTTGTGCCTACAATGATACGTGCACGACTTTGAGCGATTTGTCGCTCATCTTTCTCTGTACAATGATAAGATTGTGCTGTTTCAGGAGAGGGCATACGCTCAAACTCAGCAAATTGTTCTTTGCCTAATAACCATATATCTAAACTTTGGGCTAAAGTTTCCGCTTCTTCTGCTGAATCAGCCAATGCAATAAAGACAGTAATCATCACAGATGGCACCATATTTAATGACGATGGTTGAAATGCGTCTCTATACATTTTCACACTATCTTTTGCTTTATCTATTGCTTTCGCATTAGGTAATAGAAAAGTACCTAATGTGTACCCCATACCTTGAGCACCTGCCTTTTTAGCTGATGCTACACTGGTACTGAGCAACCACATACTTGGAATAAATGTCGTACTTGGTTGTGCTACAACGCGATGATGCCGTTGCTGCGTCTGTTGCTCTGTTAAATAATGTCTCACATCTTCAATAGACTGCCCGTAGTCTAAAAAATGTGATTTTGTTTCATTCATCGCTGCTTTCACTTGAGCAGTACCTGCATTATTGCCTATACCTAAATCGACACGTTCAGGATGAAGTGCTGCTAACATACGAAAGTTTTCGGCAACTTTATACGGGCTGTAATGAGGTAACATCACCCCACCAGACCCCAGAGCAATGTTCTGTGTTTTATTCAGTATTTGCATCATTAATAATTCAGGACTACTACATGCAAATGCTGGTACATTATGATGTTCTGTTAGCCAAAATCGTTTATAGCCGAGTTTGTCAGCTAATTGTGCTAAATGAACAGTATCTTGTAAAGCTTCTTCGGCAGATTTGCCTTCATCAATCACAGCGTAATCTAACACATTAAATTGAACCACGTGAACTACCACCTCCACCAATCATACATCATACAATATGCTTTGTTAACGATTGCACTTAAAGCGAGTATATTTGAGTATCTTATAACTTTCAGTTAAGATAAATGCAACGCAGTACCACAATACACTTTGCATCATTCAACATACGATACGTCCACTTTAAATTGTCTACACCTTATAGGATAACGGATATAGAGAATTTTTGTTAGATTTTGCTTAAAAATTTTTTACTTTTCCTAGTTTTGACCCTTTTATATTTAAGTGTTACTTTAAAATTAATAATAACAACGAAGATAGAGGTTATAATTATGAATATGAATTACAATACTTTATTAAAGCCACTCACTTTGCCAAATGGTATTGTCTTAAACAACCGTTTTGTTTTATCTCCAATGACAACTAATTCTTCTACACAGGACGGACATATCACAGAGGCAGATATTAACTATGCACGACGTCGTGCACATTCAGCACCACTTCAAGTTACTGGCGCCGCTTATATTGAACCTTATGGACAATTATTTGAATATGGTTTTAGCATTACTGATGATAGTTGTATTCCTGGCTTAACTACTTTAGCCAAAGCCATGAAACAAGACGGAAACAAAGCAATACTACAACTTACGCATGCTGGCCGTTTTTCAAATCAAGCAATTTTAAACTTTGGTCAGGTGTACGGACCAAGTGCAATGACCTTAAACTCACCAATTAAGCATGAAGTTTTATCTATGACTACAGACAAAATCAAATCCGTAATACAACAATACGCAGATGCAACCTCACGCGCAATTAAAGCTGGATTTGACGGTGTTGAAATTTCAGCTGCACAACGCCTATTAATTCAAACATTTTTCTCAACTTTCTCAAATTTAAGGACTGATGCATACGGAAGTCAAAATTTAGAGAATAGATCACGCTTTGAATTAGAAATATTAAAAGCTGTTCAGAATGTTATTGATCAAGAAGCACCCCCACAATTTATTTTAGGTTACCGTGCCACGCCCGAAGAAACACGAGGTAGTGATGTAGGTTACACTGTTGATGAGTTTAACCGTCACTTAGACTGGGTGCTAGAAACTGCCAATATTCAATATTTAGCGATTGCAAGTTGGGGACGTCAAATCTATCAAAACAAAGTACGTTCTGAAGGAAAATATAACGGAGAATATGTCAATGCAGTCGTTTATCAATATCTTAACGGACGCATTCCGCTCATTGCTAGTGGTGGGATTAATTCTCCGGATAGCGCTTTAGACGCCTTACAAAATGCAGATATGGTGGGCATGTCATCACCATTTGTAACTGAACCAGACTTTGTTACCAAATTAAAAGAACAAAGACCAGAAGACATTGATTTGCATATAACCTTGGAAGATATAGATGAATTGGCAATTCCTTATGCTGCTTTTAAAGATATTGTAAAAATGATGGATTACGGTGAAGGATTAAAGAAAGAAACTCGAGATGAATTGCGTAAACTTGAAACAAATTATGATGCAGTAAATTATAAGGAAGTAGATCATGAAAATGAGACTTAAGACTTCCACGATATAAGAACCATGATTCTTAAAGCATATGTACCGTTTTAAAAAGCAGCCGCGAAAATTAGAGTTCTAATTTTTGCGGCTGCTTTTTATCATCATTTTCACAAAATTTATAGAAAAACACTTAATATAAGCCTTTTAATTCATTACTTGTATCGATAAATATATTTTTAACTTGTTGATAATTACTCAATGCTTCTTTATACGTTTCACGACCAATACCAGATTTTTTATAACCACCAAATGGTGCACCTTCTGGCACTTGGTTATACGTATTTATCCAAATTCTTCCTGTTCTGACTGCTTTAGCAATATTCAGTGCGCGTGTAATATCTTGTGAGAATACGCCACCCGCTAAGCCATAGTCAGAATCATTAGCAATTTTAATCGCTTCTTGATCATCTTTTACTTTGATTACTGTTAAAACAGGACCAAAGATTTCTTCTTGGGCCAACTTATTATTATTATCGCTAACCGCAATAAGTGTTGGTTCTATAAAGTAACCTTTATCTAATCCATTTGCGACAATACGTTTACCTCCAGTTAGTACCTCAGCATTAGATTGTTCAGCATAATCAATATAAGACAATATTTTATTCATCTGCTCATCGCTCGTTTGGCTACCCATTTGCGTGTGCGCATCTAATGGATCTCCAACCTTAATATTTGAAAATGCCTCTTTTAATCTAGAAATTAACGCGTCGTATATACCTTCTTGGACTAATAAACGTGAGCCTGCACTACATACTTCACCTTGATTAAATAATATACCGAGTTGGATACCTTCAACAGCTAAGTCTAAATTTGCATCATCTAGAATAATATTTGCACTTTTACCACCAAGTTCTAAAGTAGCAGGGACAATACGTTTTGCACCTGCATCAGCAACTTGATAGCCGACATCTGTTGAACCTGTAAATGATAATTTATCTACACCTTCATGATTAAAAATAGCATTACCTGATTCTGAACCTTTACCAGTTACGATATTAACCACACCTTGTGGCAATACTTCTTGAAAAATCTTACCTGCTTCTAATAAGCTTAACGGCGTTGAAGATGATGGTTGAATAACAATTGTATTCCCTGCCGCAATGGCTGGTGCAATTTTCCATGCTGCTAAGAGCATTGGGAAATTCCAAGCTACTACAGCACCTACAACGCCAATAGGTTCATGCCGTACGATACTCATAGTATCTTTATCAATATCATTCACTGAACCTTCATGTGTTTCAATAACACTTGCAAAATAGTTAAAATGTCTTGCAGCGTACGGTATATCAATTGTTGAGGTTTCACGAATCGGTTTACCATTATTCAACGTTTCCACTGTTGCAAGCTTATCTTTATTTGCCATCAATTTTTCACTAATTTTTCTTAATAAATCCGCACGCTCCGTTTTAGAAGTTAAACTCCATGATTCGAAGGCGCTTTGAGCTGATGATACAGCTTTGTCGATATCCGTTTCGTCAGCTTTGGAAATATTTGAGAGTATCTCCCCTGTGGCTGGGTTAACAACTTCTAATGTTTCTCCACTATTACTTTTTACAAATTCACCATCAATTAACAATCCGTAATTCTCATCAACATAATCTTTTATATTTACTGTCATGACAATCTCTCCTTTGCTTTGACGTTATTGATAATAACTTTATTTAAGTCAATAGTTAACCTAACTTCTCAATTTCATTGTAAACGAATATCGCTGTTTTTTAAAAAATTCCAATCATCACCCATTTTGTTGGGCAAAAGCCTTACCTATAGCATCTAATTTTTCTGGTGCATCATGTACATCCATGTGAACTTCTACAAAATGCATTATGTTAGGGTTTTGATTAATTTCGTCTAATGCCGTTGCCAACGTATTACTTGTTGTAACATCATGTATTTGAACGTCTGTTTCCTTCATACCAAATACGAACGGTAACTGCTTGTAGTTCCACATTTTAATATCGTTGTACAGTGCAGTTTCACCGTGAATTTTACGTTCCACTGTATATCCATCGTTATTGATGACAAAAATTACTGGTTTTAATGCCTCACGTATGATTGTTGATAATGCTTGAACAGTTAGTTGAAGCGAACCATCACCAATCAACAGCACGTTTCTACGTTGTTTGTCCGCAATTTGTGTTCCTAGAGTCGCAGGTAAAGTATAACCGATTGATCCCCATAATGGTTGTCCTATAAATGTATTATCTTTAGAGAAAAGTAAATCATAAGCACCAAAGAATGACGTGCCTTGTTCAGCAAGTATAACGTCTTGAGGCTGAATAAATTGCTGCATTAATTTGAAATATGTTGACTGTTTTAATGGTTCATCACTTAATTCAACCGTTTCGTTAGTTACTTGATAACGTGGATAATTCACGTCAGCTGTATAATCAATATTCAACAAACTATCTAGTAAATCTACGAGTTTTACTTCTTCATCACGTAATTCGTCAACTTTAAAATAATGATGATTCATCATGATTACATTTTCTAAATTAAATCCATAAGAAAATCCAGCAGTAGCAGAATCTGTAAGTTTTGCTCCGATATTTAAAATGACATCACTTTGATCTACATAAGCTTTAATTTGTTCATCTGCAATCTTTCCATCATAAATACCCATATAATATTGATTCTCTTCATTGAAAGCCCCTTTACCTAAGGACAATTGAGCAACTGGTATATGTGTTTGGTTAACAAATTGTTCTAGTTTATCATGCAACGCAAAACTATTGATTTCATGTCCAGCTATAATTAAAGGTTGCTTTGCATTTTTTAATTTGTTTTCTATTATTTCTATATAACTGTCAACATCTTGTTTGGCTGGTGCAGTATATTGGTATGGTGTTTCTACTTCAATATCTACAGCAGCTACATCTATAGGTAAATGTATATGAACGGGACGTTTTTCATTAATTGCTGCATTGATTAATCGAGGAATTTCAGTTTGTGCATTTTCTGGAGTGATATATCCTTGTGCTGTTGTGATATGTTTGTACATTTTACGATAATCATCAAATGTGCCTTCACCTAATGAATGATGTACATATTTACCAGCACGTTCAACTTCACGTGTTGGTGCGCCTGTGATTGCTATGACTGGTACACGTTCTGCATATGCACCTGCAATACCGTTAACCGCACTTAGCTCTCCCACACCAAATGTTGTTACCATTGCACTAATGCCTTTAATTCTTGCATAACCATCTGCTGCGTAACTTGCGTTAAGTTCATTTGTGTTACCAATCCATTCCATATCTTCTCGATTGATAATATCGTCTAAGAATGTAAGATTAAAGTCACCAGGTACACCAAATACTTTATCAACACCAACTGAGCGAATTGCATCCATTAAATATTGTCCTACTCTTTTTTGCATACATCATTTCTCCTTTAATGTGTTTCGTTTTCATTACACATTAAATATAACTTGTTAAATAAATTAGGTCAAGTTTATTGACTTATTTACATAACCAAACAAAGAGGCTTTTTCTAACATCTAGAAAACAAGCCTCTGATATAAACGATTGTATTAAGTAGGTACAATTTTGCTATTCTATTGACATACACATACTTTAAAAATTATTCTTCTCATCTTTCAAATATTTTACTGATTGGAATCCTTCTCTATATGAAGCAAATTCTTCCATAATCGCATACCAATCATTGCCAACTTTTTCTTGAATTTCTTTAAACATATCATTTTGTGTTTTATTTAATTTACGCACTAAGTTGCGGCCTTTTTCTGTTGGATATAACGTTTTAATACGCTTATCTTCTGGTGCCTGTTTTTCTACAATGAATGCTTCATCTCTTAGTTTTTTTAAAGTTGCATGGCTACCTTGCTTAGAAATTTCTAACTTTTTCAATAAATCTTTAATCGAGATGCCAGGGACTTTTTCAATAAAAAATAAAAATCTATGGTGTTGACGATTCAAACCATAATCTTTAATGATTTCATCCGCTGTCGTAATAAATGTTTTATATGCGAAGTAAAATAGCAAATTTTCATAGTCATTATTTTTTATTTCCATAAGTCACTGTCCTTTTAAAATTTTTGGGGAACCTTTAACTCAAAGCTTTAATAAAACGTTGAACACCATCTTTGGCAGTTTGAGGCGCAAGCTACATTCATTCTTAAAAAGCCTCTGCCTTCTTCACCATACTTTGTACCAGGTTCAAGCGCAACTTTGCCTTGTTCTAGTAACTTTCTCATCATTTCTTCTTCAGTTAAACCCGTTTCTCTATAGTCAATCCATAACAAATAGGTTGCTTGAGGCTTTTTAATTTTTATTTGTGGGATGGCTTTAGTAATTTCTGAAATAGCATAATCCATATTTGAAGACACAATATCTATGAGTTCATCAAGCCAATCTTCCCCGTGAGTATAGGCAGATTCTAGTGCAGCTGCACCAAATGGACTAATACGGTTAACGCCTAAACCATGTGCCGCAAAATTTGACTCTAATGCTTGTCTAATATCTTTATTGGGTGAAATAATCAAAGCAGCATGAATACCTGCTAGATTAAATGTTTTTGTAGGTGCAGTGCACGTAATGATTTTTTGTGCTTCTTTTTCAGATGCTAATTTATCAAGCTGGATATGTTGATAATCAGTAAATACCAAATCAGCATGAATTTCATCTGATAGTATTAACACATCATATTTCACACATAATTCAATCACTTTTTCCAAAGTGTCTTTAGACCAAACAATGCCGCCTGGATTATGTGGGTTACATAAGATAAACATTTTTACGCCTTGCTTTAACTTTTCTTCAAAGTCTTCAAAGTCGATTGAGTAATTTCTCTCATCTTCTATCAAAGCACACGTTATTAATTGTCGATTCATACCTGAAGGCAAATTGGAAAAAGGTGGATAAACCGGAGGCGTGATTAAAACACTCTCTTTTGGAGTCGTAAATGTTTCAATAATTGATGCTATCGCAGGAACTACACCTGAATGCGCAAGAATCCAACCTTTCTCAATATGCCAATCATGACGTTTATGAAACCAAGATTGAATCGCTTTTTTGCAGTCTTCATCTAAATAAGAATAGCCAAACACACCGTGATCGACACATTTCTGTAACGCTTCAATCACTGGTTGTGGCGCTTTAAAATCCATATCCGCAATCCACATTGGCAGTACATCTGAAGCATCATCAATATGATACACATCCTCCATCGTATCCCATTTAACTGATCGCGTCTGCTTTCTATTAACAACTTCATTAAAATGATAAATCATTACAACCACTCCTTTACCTTAAAACACATTATTGTTGATTCTTTTTCTCAAAAAAACAATATAACCCAAAATGACATACACAACAGCTAATAACGCAAATATAATTTCACATATCAACATGAATTGTAATAAATTTTGTAATACGCTCGGAAAACGCACATGAATCATAAAATTAAAATAAGCAGTCGCTGTTGTTACCCACGGAAATGTTAAAGCGGCAAATGAAAATTTAAAATTTATAGCCACTAACTTAGGAATAAACATTAATGAGACCATAAAAAGTAGTTGGGATATTATAAAACCACTTACCATTATAATGATGTCATTCGATTTTGCACTAATTAAAAACCCATTAAGACAAAGTGCTGCAGGAGCCGCTATAATGATTGACATTGGAAATTGATTTTCATTATATAAGCGCCAAGTTTTTTTGATTAAAATAATCGCTATTAGTATTATAAAACAAAAGGTTGCTATATATACCGTGAATTCACCTAGGACTGGATTAAATTCTTTTGCAGTTTCAGCTATTACACCTATCCCTACAAATGTTACAAACCAACTCGTATTCGGCAAAACAGTACCTTTGTTATGTAATATTAGATGATAGTAAATAAAACCTGCAATAATGATAAATTGGATGATAATCGTTAACCACCATAACCATAATAGTAAACCAAGATTGACATTCAAGTGATGCTTTATGATGTAAATGATTGTCATTAAAGCCATTGGAAACGTTGGGAAGGTAGCGCAAATATGACGATCACTCAATTCATTATATACTGTATGAGGATACAATATACACTTTTTAATAAATAACACTAAAATGATGCAACTCAATATAAAAAATAACACTGCTAAACCATACCAAGACATATTAAACAGTAAATTACTAAGCGAAGCGATACCTAATGCTAATCCACAAATAGCCGTTGGTAATACTTTAATCAATTTATAAAACATAATTTTAATCCTTTTACAATATTTAGTTATATCATTACTATACTATGCTTAAACTATTTATGTGTAAAATAAGATTATTATTTCGTTACCTTTTTATCATCTTGCCTAATCTTCTGTGCCTTTATTTTTGTATTAATTCAATATATGCACATATTTGAATGTGACATTCATATCGATATATTAATCTTCAATAATATCTAATCCTTTGTCCCTCAACTGCTTTAAACCCTTG
The DNA here is from genome assembly GCF_041008415.1 of Staphylococcus cohnii species complex 1663. Lineage (NCBI taxonomy): Bacteria > Bacillati > Bacillota > Bacilli > Caryophanales > Staphylococcaceae > Staphylococcus > Staphylococcus cohnii species complex 1663. Next base: position 14,371 of record NZ_JBFDVL010000006.1, on the reverse strand, counting down.
AGCATTTGGTTAATATCGTCATCCGAATGTCTTTCCCATACGCTTAATTCCGCGACAATTTTTAGTGGTTCAGTAGAGCGATAAGAAAGCGTTGGATTGCCAGGTAATTTTTTATCTGTGACGTTCGGATCGTCTTCAAATTCTCCCAATGGTTCAACAACATAAATATGCTCTTCTGCCCTATCCTTAGATAAAGCAACTGCAAGTTCAGCTCCCCATTTTGCCGCTTCTAATGTACCTGTGAAATATATATGGTTCATAATTCGATCTTGATAATTCGATTTATATAATGGATGCAGTAAATCACCTATCTCTAATTTAGCTTTTGTACCATGTAAATATAAGTTTTGTCCAAATTGAGCTGTTTCACTGTTCATCGCTTAAGTCCCCCTCATAATCAGTAAGCTGTTCAATTATTATATGCAATATCTATTGGAAAATATAGACTATAATATCTGACACTCGCATCGTATAATTAAAGCAAAGGAGGTTTTATATTTATATTATTTTTTAACAATTGTTGATTATAAAAATAATGTACGACATAGCGCTTGCTTAAACGAAACTTCTGTTACATCTAAATTAAAAACGGAGCTAATCAACTTCAAAAAGTTTTGCAGCACCGTTTTATATATGATAATTATATTAATTTAATCAGCAATAAACCCACTATTTAAATGGACTAACTCATCAGCTTTATCTGTAAACACGCCGTCTACGCCCCAATTGGACAATTGATTTGCCCTCGCTTTACTATTCACCGTCCATACATTTAATTCGTAACCAGCATTTTTAATTGAACGCACGCGTGCTTGAGACAGTTTTGCATCTTCAATATTGACAATCGTTGATTCACAATAGTCTAAAAGTGTTCTCCAATCACCTGTAAATGCTGCTGCTTTAAAAAGAACTGCTCGCTTATATTGTGGCATTAGCTGCTGTGCTAATTTCAATAAAACAATATTAAAACTAGATAATAAAATATCTAAATTTGAATTTAATGTGTTTAATTTTTCAGCAACTTGTTTAATCATACTTTCTGATAACACACTACCATCTTTACCTGTTACACCTTTTAATTCAATATTTAAATTCATTTTATATTTATTAGCTAATGCAACCACCTCATCAAAAGTCGGCAGTTTTTCCTCTGCATATTTAGCATTAAACCAATTGCCAGCAGATGCTTGTTTGATTTCATCATAATTCAATTGTGTAATTTCGCCAATCATATCTGTTGTTCTATCTAAAAAATCATCATGAATAATGACGAGTTGTTCATCTTTTGTTATTGCAACATCAAGCTCAATCCATTTTAATCCAGGCACATGCGCAGCTGCTTCAAATGCTGCCATTGTATTTTCAGGTGCTTTACTTGATAATCCTCTATGAGCATAAACTGTAAACATATCATCTTCCCCTTCAATGTGATTTTAGTGTAATTATGATATGTCATGAACCATAATTCAAATTATCTAAGCTATTATCAGAAAAAACATTTTATAGTCGAAAATCAAACAAAAAAGTCGCCTTCTGTATCCTTAATAGGAGTTCAAAGGCGACCAATAGGTGTCATATATTATGATTTTGAATTTACATATGAAGTTGGATCAACAGAATATCCGTTCCCCACGCCACCTGACATACGTTGGAAATGTAAATGAGGTGCAGTAGAATTTCCTGTACTTCCTGATAAACCAATTTGTTGTCCTTCTTTAACTTCTTGGCCAGATTTAACATTTAAAGAATTCATATGCATATACCATTGATAGTTATCACTGTTTTTCTCTTGGATTGTAACTTGGTTACCACCACCATAGTTACTCCAACCACTTTGAATTACTGTACCATCTGCTAATGAATAAACTGGTGTGTTTTCATCCATTGCGTAGTCAACGCCATAGTGTGCACCACCGCCATGGTAACTACCATAAGGTTGTAATTGACGATTTTTAGTTAACCAATTTGATGAATGTGTACTATTATTACTACTGTTTGATGCTACTTCTGATTGTGTAGCTTTTTGTTGTGGTGCAGCTTGTTGTTGTGGTGTTGAATCATTACTTGATGTAGTGTTTTGTTGCACATTATTCGTACCATTATTTTGTGTGTAACTTGTTTCATAATTGTTATTTGTTGATGCGTTATTTTGTGTATGATTTACATTATTAGAATTACTTTGTGCTGTTTGTCCAGATTCAGTGCCATGGTTCGTTGTTGCACTATTATCAACATCATCGTTTTCTGTTGTTTGGTTGATGTCATAACCTTCTGATTGTACTTCTTCATGACTTTGGTCATCAGTGTAGTTATTATCATCTGAGACATTAACATTATCTACGTTTGAAGCGTTGTTTGAAGTGTTATTAGCACTTTGATTATTCATTGGGAAATAATAGTAATGATAATTCCCCTCATCGTCTATTAAATAGAAATAATATTGTTGTTGATCAAACATAGATTGATCCCAATTTCCATCTAATGTGTGATGATAGTTCCCATTATCATCTTGATCAATATATCCATAATTAAAAATATCACTATAAGACTGATTGCTTGTGTACTGTGTATTAGATTGATTATTTTCTGAAGCGTGTGCTTCACCTTGTGCGATACCAATTGCACCTAAAGATAATGTAGCAATTGTTGCTGTAACCATTTTTTTCATAATTAATAAGTCCTCCCAAAATTTTTACATACATAATAGTATCAGAGAAACTGTATAAAAAGAATAGCAGAAACTGTTTTTTAATTTGTTAGTAATTTATTTGTGATGTAACGTAAATTTTTTGAAAATTCCTAATATGTATTACGATTGTACCTTCAAAATTTCAAAAAAAATAGCGTGTTATGGTATTTCATTTTCTAAAAAGCTTTCCTTATTCTATTACATAGTTAACAATCGAATAAATACATTTTTAAGTACATTTATATACAAGGCTAATAATTATCTAATTAACATTAGCTTGATACAAAAAAACCGAGACATCATTATCTATGTCTCGGATGGTTTAATACTATTTTTTGTCTACTGTATTACTTTCTTATTAATGCTAATATACCGGCTACTAATATTAATATACCTGATAAAATACCAAAAAAGCTTATAAAAATTATATTTAAAATACCACCTATGATTAATAATATTCCTATTAAGACTCTTTTTTTGTTTATAATACAACTAAGAACCAGTGTTATTATACAAGTTATTATAACCGCTACGCCTAATCCAGTTATACTGCCACTATCTGTTGCTCCAAATTCTTTGCCAATACCGTCGACCATTATAGCGAATAAGCCACCTATAATACCAAATATACTTCCTAATATTCCTAAAATCATTTCTGCTACTCTATTTGTTTGTTTTTTTCCAATATACTCATTCATATAAATTACTCCTTTTCTTTTTACTACGCTGCTTCATCTTCAGCAGTTTCATCTTCTTCGCTTTGTTTCATATCTTCTTCATACTCTTTATCTATTTCATCCATTTCTTCTTCATATTCTTTATCTATCTCATCCATTTCCTTTTCGTATGCTTCATCTTGCTTTTTCATTTCTTCTTCAAATGCTTGATCTTCTTCTTCCATCTTTTTATTGTATAATTCATCAACACGTGCTTCTAATTGATCATATTCTATCTCTAATACCTCATGATCAACATGGTCCATTTTTTCACCATCCGTGAGTTCATTATATTCATCAACTAATGTGTTATACATTTCTGCTGGATATGTTATTTCATCGCTTTCATCATCTTCTTTTTCGGTATCAGTTTTTTCAGCATCCGCTGTTTCACTTGTACTTTCATTATCATTACTTGCTGATACAGAATTACTAGTTTGTTGATTACTCGCTTCTTTAATATCTTCTTTCTTTATGTTCCATTTTGCTTTAATATTTTCAAAATTTGGCGTAGCATCCATTTCTAAAGTATATGTATCATTTTCAGGAACGTCATAAGTAATCATACCTGATCCAGTATTTCCTTTGTTCAATTGATGTGAAAACCCTGAGTCTCCTTCACTCTCCCCGTACCATTCTTGATAATTTTCACCGTTCACTTTCATGCTAAAATCAGTCGAATCAACTAATACTTGATCTTCATTATTATTTTTAAATTTCAAATATACTTTTATAACTCTGCCATTTTCAGGTTCACTATATTCATCATAATTATTTACATATTCTACTTTTGCTAATTTCACATCTACACCATCAGCGTCCACTACTTGTCCAATTTTAAAATTCTTCATAGTATTCGTAGCTTTTGACTTATTATCTTCTTTTCTGTCAGATTTTGTTTCCTTACCTTCCGTATTACAACCAGCTAAGATACATATGATTAAAACAGCCAAAAACAATAGTTTTTTCATTTTACCACTTCCTCATTTTACATTTACAGTTAATTTGAATTTTGTTCAACTTTAAAATTATTTTAAACCATACTACATAATCTTATAACATATTTAGTTAAAATCAATCATTTTTTTGAAATTTATGTTAATTTAAAATTTTATTAATGTGCTATCTTAGAAAAACCTATTTTTGTTACAAAAATGTACTTTATGTTTTTAACAAAAAATTCAAGTATAAATAATATATTTTTTATATTATTAATTACATGCTACCATAAAAATATCAACTAATAAGCGGGGCATGACATTGAATAATTTAAAAAAACATTATGTGACAAAAGGTTCGAAAGACTATTTAAAAATCATTATTGCACTTTTCATTTCCGGTTTTACTATCTTTTCTATCTTATATAGTGTTCAACCTTTGATTCCACATTTCACAAAGTCATTTAATATTAGTGAAACTGTTTCAAGTTTAGCTTTATCAGCAGCAACCATTACCTTAGCGATTGCTATGCTATTTTTCGGGGCACTATCCGAAGTGTTAGGCCGTAAACCTATAATGATTTTTTCTGTTCTTTCTGTATCCTTACTCGCCTTAATACAACCATTTTTAACAGATTTCAATACTTTTTTAATTGTGCGATTAATCCAAGGCATATGTCTAGCTGGTTTACCATCAATCGCAATGGCTTATATTGGTGAAGAAATTTCATCACAAAATTTACCTGAGGCGATGGGCATTTATATTAGTGGAAATGCTTTTGGCGGTGCCTTTGGAAGAATATTCACCGGTTTTATTTCAAGTATATATGGATATCAAACTGGCCTAATTTCTATAGGTATAATCAGTCTTATTGCAGCCATTTTATTTACATTTTTATTACCGTCATCTAAACATTTTGAAAAACAGCATTTTTCTGTAAAAACATTATTAATGAGTTATTATAAGCATCTAACAAATATCAGATTGCTCAAACCATTTATGATTGGCTTTCTGCTACTTGGGTGTAACATCGCAGCATTTAACTATATTGGTTTCGTGTTATCAGAAAAACCATATAATTTACATGATAGTATCATTAGTTTTATTTACTTATTGTTTTTAATAGGTATGATTTCCTCAATACTAAACGCAAAATTACGTATGAAATTAGGTACTTTAAATGCCTTGAAATTCAGTGTTTTATTGTTAATTTTCGGTATTAACATCACTTTATTGCCACCGCTAACATTTAAAATTATTGGCTTAGCCTTTAGTGTTTATGCTTTTTTTAGTGGGCATGCAATTGCAAGTGCAGTCGTTACCAGTCGTGCAGAAGACCATAAAGCACAGGCCTCTAGCCTATACTTATTATTTTATTATATGGGCTCTTCTGTAGGTGGTACTTTAGCCGGTGTGTTTTATAACTATATTCAATGGCCTGGTGTAGTTTTAATGATTACTAGTTTTATGGTCATAGCATTCGTTATTGCTCTTACCATTAAGCAAAAATAGGCTTGAAAATCTAAAAGTTTACGATTTCCAAGCCTATTTATATATTCAAATTTTTACTATTGTATTGTTGTTTCCATATTTGCTTCAAATTCATCTAGTAGTTCACGTGCTTCATCAGTCGTATTTGTACTCATCAGTTGATGTCTTAACTCACTTGCACCTCTGATGCCACGCACATATATTTTAAAGAATCTGCGCAAAGGTTTAAATAAGCGTGTTTCTTCTTGTGAATATTTGTCGAACAAATCAAGATGAAGTCTCAACAAGTCTAAAAGTTCTGCACTCGTATGTTCTCTTGGTTCTTTTTCAAAAGCATAAGGATTATGGAAAATCCCACGTCCAATCATGATACCATCGATACCATACTTTTCTGCCAGTTCAAGCCCAGTTTTTCTATCTGGAATATCACCATTTATCGTCAATAATGTATTTGGTGCAATTTCATCACGTAGTTTTTTAATTTCACCGATTAATTCCCAATGGGCGTCTACTTTACTCATCTCTCTACGTGTACGCAGGTGAATTGATAAATTCGCAATATCTTGTTGAAAAACATGTTTCAACCACTTTCTCCATTCATCAATTTCAGAATAACCCAAACGTGTTTTAACACTTACAGGTAACCCTCCTGCTTTAGATGCTTGAATAATTTCAGCTGCAGTTTCAGGACGTAATATTAGTCCTGAACCCTTACCTTTTGTTGCAACATTCGCAACTGGACAACCCATATTCAAATCAATGCCTTTAAATCCCATCTCTGCCATGCCAATACTCATTTCACGAAAATGTTCAGGTTTATCACCCCAAATATGTGCAACGATGGGTTGTTCATCTTCTGTAAAAGTTAAACGGCCACGTACGCTATGTACGCCTTCAGGATGGCAAAAACTTTCCGTATTTGTAAACTCAGTGAAAAAGACATCAGGTCTTCCCGCTTCGTTGACTACATGACGAAAGACTACATCTGTTACATCTTCCATAGGCGCCAAAACAAAAAATGGACGCGGTAATTCACGCCAAAAATTTTCTTTCATATATATTTTAACCTTCTTATCTATTATTATCTCGAATTTTTATCCATGACGATATTACCACAAAAATTGGACTTATACAAAAAGATTATAAACTTCCAAAAGCAACTCGAAAACAGCTTATCTAAAAACTTATTACCTAAATAATCGAATAGTTACGCATTCGAAATAAATCTATTGTCACCTTAAATATTTTCGAAAGCAGTTCAAGTTATACATGCAGAAGGCGATCTATCTCATGATTTTTCTTCACTTTTTAACAAAATTATCAAAGTTATAAGAAAATATTCATTTAATACCTAGTCCGGTAACTATACATACTACTAAATAACCCTACACATAAAATAGCAGCAGCAAAAATCAAGGCTGCATTGAAGTTCCCTGCGCTTCCAATTAATAATCCTGACAATGCAGGTGCAATCATTTGCCCCAAACTGTATATAACAGTCAATATCGCAACTAAGTTCAGCTTACTATTATTTTGATACATTAAAGCTTGTGCTTTGGACATAAATAATGTAGTAAGCCCTAAAAACGTTGAACCAAATAATAATGAACTTAGAATCAAACTCAACATACTTTCTGATAGTATTGGCAAAGTAACACTTATTATTTGTAAAATAAAAGCTAAATAGGTCGCCTTACCATGGCCTAACATATCAGCCAACATAGACCAAAGAATGGTCGATGGTATCGCGCCTAACCCAACAAACATCCAACTTAATGCTGCATAGTCTGATAACGAGGGTATCGATTTAACAATGGCAACCAAAAATGTGCCCGTAATAATATATCCAGCACCTTCGCAAAAATATGCAATGGAAAATCCCCAAATAAATTTTTTCTTCAACTTACTTGATACATTAGATTGACTTTCGTTTGTTTTATGGCTTTCGTGATCAGTACGATCATTTTCACGCATACCAAATATAATAAAAATAGCCATGATTAATGAAAAAATACCGAGCAAAACCCAAGTCGTTTTCCATGTATTCACTGAAGTAAATAAAAAAATAAAGATACTACTTGAAAAAATACCTAAACCTACACCACTATAAAGCAGACCTGATATACGTTCTTTTCGAACCATTTTTAATGCTTCTAACGCAACATTTGATGCTAATACAAAAACAGTACCACTAGACACACCAGAAACAAATCTAAAAATAGCCCATAAGATATAACTATCAAAAATACCCATGAATAGTGTTGAAATAATATTAATCATTAAATATATTTTAAGATCGACTACCTTATTAAATACAATAATCCAAATTGGAATTATTGCGCCAATAAGATACCCTAAATAATTATATGTAGCCAACATACCAGCACTCGGATTGTCCATACTGGTATTAAGCTGCATAAAAGGCATGATGGGCGTATATGCAAAACGTCCAATTGCCATAACAATAAACAAACACAACATACCTAAAACAAGTTGCTTATACGCTTCTTTCATACTTTACACACCTTTCAATAAATTAATTACATTATACACTTTTCATGATATTTACAAATACTTTTTCATTAGCAATCAATAATATTATCTTCAACCCCTTTTAATTTTGAAATAGTAAGTATAGAATAGGCATTATTATTATTTTGAATTTTCAGATTTTTATTAGGGGGATTGTTATGCAACAACAAAATATACTTTGGAAAGATTGGAGATTACATGGCATTGTCCTAATCATTATGATCATTTCTGAAGTGATTGGGGCACATAAAATTCCATTAGGTATAACTTCAATCCTATTGTTACCAGTAGTTTACGCAGTATTACTTGGTTTGGGAGTATATTTCACACCTATTATAGGTAAAAGACAAGCTAAGCACTCTGAACCAATGGTCTTTATTTCTGTAGCATTACTCATAGCAAAATTCGGGGTAGAGGCTGGACCTGCCCTTCCTAAAATTATTGCAGCTGGACCCGCTTTAATACTTCAAGAAGCCGGAAATTTAGCTACTATTATTATTTCATTACCGCTAGCTATACTTTTAGGTTTACGTAGAGAATCTATAGGCATGACACATTCAATAGGTAGAGAACCAAATTTAGCACTTATTACTGAAAAATATGGTATTACCTCTCCTGAATGGCGAGGAGTCATGTCCATGTATATATTTGGAACGATATTTGGGGCAATATTTTTTAGCATTTTCTCCGGCATACTAATCTCTATTTTACCTTTTAGCCCATTAGCATTTGCAATGGCAACAGGTGTAGGAAGTGGTGTGATGACTGCTGCTGCACTAGGTCCCTTAGTTGAAATGTATCCTGACCAAGCTAGTACAATTACAGCATTCTCTGGTGTGAGTAATTTACTTACATCTGTCACAGGGCTTTATGTGGGTATATTAATTGCTTTGCCATTAACTCGAAAATATTACAGCTTTATTATGCATATTAAATCAAAATTCACAAAAGATAAGGAGCAATGAGTATGAATTCAAAAGTTACAAACTGGATACTCACATTATGTGTGGTAGGCATTATTTCACTTTTTAGTAATTGGATTGGTTACAGTGTTATGCCAATAGAAGCTTTACCAGGCATTCTTACATTAATGGGCATTGCATTAATCGGTTTAATCTTACGTGATATTGTTCCTTTAAATATACCTAGTATTGCTTATATTGGTATAATCGGACTCATCATTACAATACCAGGCATCCCTGGATCATCACACATTGTTGAATGGACTGAAAAAGTAGATCTATTGTCATTAGCTACACCAGTGGTTGCATATGCAGGTGTTTCTATAGGAAATTCGTGGGCCGATTTTGCTAAGTTAGGTTGGAAAACAATTGTCGTAGGAACTGTAATATTGCTCAGTACATACGTAGGTTCTGCCCTTGTAGCAGAAATTGTTTTAAGCATTCAAGGTTTAGCATAATCTACACATAATTATCCCCGTACAAACAATTCAATCTATCGTTTGTACGGGGACAATTAAAGTCAGAAAATACTTTAAATATAATAAATGAATACTATAAAGTTCAATAAAAAAAGTACAATAGCTGGAATCGCTTTTTTAACTGGATCCTTGCCTAAGAAAATCAATGAAATTGCACCAACAAACATCGTTGCACCTAGTAATATACTTGATAATAAAGCAATTACATTATACAACACACCTATCAACATCCCCAGACCACCTACAAATTCAAAAATTCCTGTAATTTGATTAAAAATAGGTGGGTAACCAAGACGCGCAAAATCTTGTTTCATTGCACCAGATAGAATTTTTGATCCTGTCATGATAAAAAATATCCCCAAAATTATTTGCAATATAATGATAATAATACTCATTTTAACGACCCCTTTTCATTTTTATCTTAGTCATACGCTAGCAAACCAGAAATCATATAAGGCGTAATGCGTTTAATATAATTTTCAGGTAACATCTCACTATCCTTTTGGTACCATGTTTCAGCTGCTTTATAGATACTTGCACTTATCATGTTTGCAGCCAATTGTCGTGTACTATCTTCTTCAAAGTCAATATCATTCAACAATTTATACAATACATTTGCAATATGTTCTTGAACAATATGGTCTATTGTCTCAGGATAACTCCTATGACATCTTCTATTTAAAGACAATTGAAACTCTGCCACTACTTTAAAAATGTCGACAATTGTATTTTCACTCATTGGTTTATATTCAAAATATTCATAATTTAAATTAATTAATAGTTCCTCAGCAAGCGCTTTTTCTAACAAATCATAGATATCACTGAAATGATAATAAAACGTAGCTCTATTGATAAGTGCCTCTTGTGTAATATCTTTTACAGTTATACTTTTAAAATCTTTAACACCAGACAATTTGATAAAAGCTTGCATGATAGATTTTCTCGTTTTAATGACGCGCAAGTCTGATTTTGATTGTACCATTCGACTCCCTCATTTTCTCCCAACATTTAATTCTGGATGTTGAATATTCAACATTTTCTACAATTTGTTGGTACTTATTATTCATATTACTACTTATCATAAGAGTATATCAATTTAATTAAACTACGGAGGTACAATTATGGAAAAAAATATGGTATGTGATATGTATTCGGGTGTTTGCAAACCGAGTGAAGAAAATGAAGTAGAAAACATAAACTTGAACAACCAAAGTCCTAATTTAACTTTATATTATATAACTGATCCTATGTGTTCACATTGTTGGGCTTTCGAACCAATTTTAAATAAACTGTTAGTTCAGTACGGTCATTTGTTTAATTTTCAAATGATTATGGGTGGTCTTTTAGAAGCTTGGGGGGATGGTCCTATTGATCCTGCTAATGGCATTTATAAACCAGCTGATGTGACACCACATTGGCAAGAAGTAGGTCAATATTCACGCATGCCTATCGATGGTACAGTTATGGAATTAGATCCTGTGCAATCTTCATACCCAGCATCTCGATTGTATAAAACGATTCAGCAATTAGATTCCCCGACTTCTGCTATTGAATTTATTAGATTAGTGAGGGAAGCTGTTTTCGTCTTTAACCAAAATATTTCTGATAACAAAATACTTAAATCAATTGTACAAACTTTATATAAAAACAATAAAACAATAAATATTGAAACTATTTTTGATTTAGCAAATAGTACGCAAGGCCAGCAACTACTTTCAAACGATTTTAACTTAGTACGAGAATTAGGTGTCAGAGGTTTCCCTACAGTTGTCATAGTAAATCATGATAACCAAGGTACCAAAATTGTAGGTGCTAGAGATTTAAATGTTTATATAGATACACTTAAAAAACTTAACAATAATGGAAAAACCGTTTCAAAACCATTGCCAGATTTAGAATTATATTTAAAAAAACAACATCGTTTATTTTCTAAAGAAATTGAAATTATGTATGATATTGCGCAAGGCGAAGTACCAAATTTCGTTGAACAAAATTTGAGTCCTTCAGTTTACACAGCCAAAAATATCCTTGGTGAAAATTATTATGAATTTATTTTATCGTAATATATGACAATCTAACTGACATTGTGAGCGAAATGGCTTACGTTCATCAAACACTATATGTACTTGTTCAATGCAGGTGAAATTCAATCAATTTATCAAATATGTTTATATAAAGTGTCACTTTATTGCATTTATATTCTTACTCATGTCGTTTTATATTTTTTCAAATATTCATTGTAATTAAAAGTTTCTATACTATTAGTTACAATGATATTTTTATTTAGCTGCGCTTCTAAATACCTACTTACTTCACAAACTGCATTTATTTTTATTGATTCTATGTCATTCATTTCTATTACTACAAAGTCTATTTCTTTAACACTATGATTCGTTTGAGAAAGTATACTATAGATGTGTTGTAACAATCCTTCATTATATTTGGTTTTAGAAATTGCTGCTACTTTTGAATTGATTGGTTCTTGATTTCTATTACGTAAGTAAAATAGTGTGTTACCTCTGCTATATTGAACGATGATATACATACAGAAACCCCATTTTATTATTTAATAACCTGTAATTACTATATACACATTACGTACAATTAATAAACAATTTTTAATTAATCAAACTCTATTCATTAAAATATAATTTGAACAATAATTAAAAAAGAATTTAGGACATAAATCTCAGAAAAATAGCACTCAGATAATCAAATTCATCTGAGTGCTTCCTTTTAATTCAATAATTCGTATTGTTGGCTCGCTTTCTTAGGGACAGCTTCAGCCTGTAGTGTTCAGCTTGTCCTTTTCCTTCAAGAGTCTCGCCAAAATACTCGTCTCATTTATCCAAGAACTTTATATCTCAAGCTCTTCTTTAGTTTAAATTATTTTTATATTTTATTAACTACTTATCTTCTTCGTTTTTTCTACGACGCTTGATAAATAACAATAATGCTCCCAAGCCTGCAAATAATGAACCAAATAAAGTACCTTTATTAACTTCGTCTTTTCCTGTTTCAGGTAATTCAGATTTATTATCGTTGTTTTTTCTAGAGTTGTCAGAACGCATATTTACTATTTCTGAATTATTATTTTGTTTTATTTCAGAACTACGGTCGTTATTAGATGGTTGACTTATATTTGAAATTTCTGCTGAGTCTGGTTTTTGAGTATTTGAGTTTCCTCCATTGCCTGGATCTTCTCCATTACCTGGATCTTCTCCATTACCTGGATCTTCTCCATTGCCTGGGTCTTCTCCATTACCTGGGTCTTCTCCATTGCCTGGGTCTTCTCCATTACCTGGATCTTCTCCATTACCTGGATCTTCTCCATTACCTGGATCTTCTCCATTGCCTGGGTCTTCTCCATTACCTGGGTCTTCTCCATTGCCTGGATCTTCTCCATTACCTGGATCTTCTCCATTACCTGGATCTTCTCCATTGCCTGGGTCTTCTCCATTGCCTGGGTCTTCTCCATTACCTGGATCTTCTCCATTACCTGGATCTTCTCCATTACCTGGATCTTCTCCATTACCTGGATCTTCGCCCGAAGTACTTACTATAACAATATTTGGTTTAGATATATTACCATTTTCATCTTCAGCTGTAACTTGTAATTTTTCTCCACCTTCTAAATCTACATCTGATGGAATTTCAATCGTATAATTGCCTTGGTCATCAGCTGTGCCTGTTGCCGTTGTGCCATCTGGGAATGTCACTGTAACCGTTGAGCCTGGCTCTGCTGTGCCACCAATTGTTGTATCTCCACTTGTCACTTCGTTCACTATTGGCGTCTCTGGTGCCGTTGTGTCTTTAACTGTTGTTGTCGCTTCTTCTGATTTGTTGCCATCTTTATCTGTTGCTAAAACTTTGATTAGCTCTCCACCCTCTAAATCTACATTTGATGGAATTTCAACTGTATAGTTGCCTTGATCATCGGCTGTGCCTGTTGCTGTTTTACCATCTGGGAACGTCACTGTAACCGTTGAGCCTGGCTCTGCTGTGCCACCAATCGTTGTATCTTCACTTGTTACTTCTTTCACCGTTGGTGCTGATGGCGCCGTTGTGTCTTTAACTGTTGTTGTCGCTTCTTTTGATGTGTTGCCATCTTTATCTGCCGCTGTTACGACAATGTTTTCTCCGCCTTTTAGGTCAATATTTGTTGGAATTTCGATTGTATAGTTACCTTGATCATCGGCTGTGCCTGTTGCCGTTGTTCCGTCTGGGAATGTCACTGTAACCGTTGAGCCTGGTTCGGCTGTGCCACCAATTGTTGTATCTTCGCTTGTTACTCCGTTCACCGTTGGTGCTGATGGCGCTGTTGTGTCTTTAACTGTTGTCGTCGCTTCTTCTGATTTGTTGCCATCTTTATCTGTTGCTACAACTTTGATTGGTTCTCCACCTTCTAAATCTACATCTGATGGAATTTCAATCGTATAGTTGCCTTCACTGTCTGCAGTACCTGTTGCTGTTTTACCATCTGGGAATGTCACTGTAACCGTTGAGCCTGGTTCGGCTGTACCACCAATTGTTGTATCTTCACTTGTCACTCCGTTCACCGTC